>JAUYTA010000055.1 GCA_030695265.1 Bacteroidota bacterium | reverse complement strand
AATTATTTTATCCTGACGGTCGTACACGCTCTGAATCAGCTTGGTTGTTTCTTCGCGGTGACAAACCTGACACGAATTGGCTACGTTATTGAGCGGCGATTGAATGTGGTGATCGGTAAATTTCTGCCCACCTTCGCTTTTATAGGGCATGTGGCAATCGGCACACGAAACACCACGCTCAGCATGAATTCCCATCGAATGAGTTTCATATTCCGGGTGCTGGGCTTTCAGCATCGGCGCTTTACTCAGGGAATGTGTCCAGTCTGAGAATCCAATTTCATCGTAGTATTGTTCAATCGCTTCGGCGCTCATGCCTTTGTCCCATGGGAAGGTCAGGTAGTTGGCGCCTTCCACTTTATTTTTGTCGAAATAATATTCCACATGGCATTGTGCGCAGACCAACGAGCGCATTTCCTGGTGCGAAGCTTTGGTGATGTCTTTTCCCTGCCGGGCAAACGCTTCAATCAATCCCGGACGTGAAATGTGCAGGTTCATGGTTTTCGAATCGTGGCAATCGGCGCACCCAATCGGGTTCACTACCTCTGCTCCCAAACGCGACCATTTTCCTTTATAGAATTCTTCAACACCTTCTTCCTGCATCATTCGCGGAACATCAGGGCTTTTACAAGTCCAGCAAGTTGATGGTTGAGGGCCATCCGTTTCATCGGTTGGGCCGCCGGTACGCAAGGTATTTCGGATGTCTTCCACAGCATAAAAGTGCCCGCGTCCCTGGCTGTAATCTCTTGAAAATCCGTAACCTGCCCAAAGGACTACCATCCGCGGATCAACTTCGAGCATATCAATCATGCGGCTTCCGTTGTATTTACTGGCAAAAGCAGTATCTGAAGTTTGGTAATACGACTGATATTCGCGCGGGTAGTTTTCGCCCCAAACTTCATTCCGGGGTTCAAACTGCGAGACGACTGTTCTTGGTACGTTCACAAAAACAGCTTCAGCCCTACGTTCAATGACCGATGAGGCCAGTAAACCAATAAGAAAAACTACGACAATGGTTACAAAAAAGATGAGCCAGGCCATCCACGGACGATTCTCAATAAGTTGTGATACAGGTTTCATGTTTCTATGTTTTATGTAAATTTATTCTGAAAGATATTTTTTGAGCCATGCAGGAACCGGGCTTTCCGGCAGCGGAACTCTTGCATTTGGCGTGCTGCTTAAGCTGTTTACACGGCCATGCGGAACTTCACGGTGGCATTCCCAGCAAACACGGTCGGTAGCGTGTGCTTTCTGATTTTCGACTGAAGAAACCAACTTCGGATCGAGCAATAACTCTGAATGACATCGGATACAGTTTTGATGAACAACGTCCTGCCCGGCTTTGTGAATGAAAATTACCTGTGGCTCGAGCCGAAGGGCAAACATGGAAGCATGGCGCATTCCGTCTTTCGCCTTGAAAAAATATTTGTTGAAAACATTGTTGTGGGGCACATGGCAATCGTTGCA
>JAUYTA010000052.1 GCA_030695265.1 Bacteroidota bacterium | reverse complement strand
GTTGTCCACTTAATCTTTTTTCGGAATCAAGTTCTGTTTTTATTTCAAAAGCCTTACTCGTTCCATTAAACAGCACCATGTCAGCTACCGAATTACCAACTTTGAATTCATTGATTACAACCGTATTTTCTGTTCCGTATTTTTTAAGAAGTAATTCGTTTATAAGCTCGTTTTTATAAATATACTCACAGCGATATTCTTTTTTCAAAGAATTGTAAGCGTATCTAATATACTCAGAGTATGTGGTGAAATTCTTTCCGATTTTATTGCTATCATAACGTTCTATCTTTTTATTGATAAAATCGAAATCTTCATTTTTCAGCAAACGAGCAAAAGAAGTACTTGAAAAGATACTCGCATAGCTTCTCATTCGTTCCTTTTGACCATGTGCGATTTGCTTTTTCATACCTCGAAGTCGTGTAATGTAGTGTTTGGCCTGGTCGCTCAAATCCTTAAATAATTGTCAAATATACAATTTTCATTGGGTGCAATTGCATAAAAGTATCCTTTTTTACATATCTGACATACAAGACAAAAGGGATTTTATCCTTCAAGAAAGATGAAATCCCTTTTTTGATATTTACATTTTAAGATGATTACAAATCATCTTTATTTCAGCCCCACAATCTGCTCTTCCAATACTTTAATTTTGGCCTCTGCATCGGCTTGCTTGGCGCGTTCGATGGCAACTACAGCTTCGGGAGCGCTGCTTACAAAACGTTCGTTGCTCAGCTTTTTTACTACCGAATTCAGGAACCCTTTGGTGTAATCCAGTTCAGCCTGAAGTTTTTTCAGTTCTTCCTCCACATCAATGGTTCCGCCTATTGGGACAAAGAAAGTAGTTGATTTCACCAGAAACGAAGCGGCTAATTTTACTTCTTCGGAAACCAGATTTAAAGCTGAGAGGTTGCCCATTTTTACCAATACACTATTGAATTCAGGAGAAAAACCTTTGTCCCCAGCCATGATGGCTAATTCGAGCTGATCTTTGTTCGGAATGTTATTTTTGGTGCGGATAGTCCGCAATCCGGCGATGGCTTCTTTCACATCTTCGAACTGCGCAATCAAAGTTTCGTCGTAGCCAGTCGATTTTGGCCAGGAACTGATCGTGATGCTATCTCCTTGCTTGCGTTTTTTTAGCAATTGCCAAACCTCCTCGCTCACGAAAGGCATAAACGGATGCAGGAAGCGCAATACTTCGTCAAAAATATCAATCAGTTCTTCGTAAGTTTTTCCATCGATAGGCTGCTGATAGGCTGGTTTCACCATTTCGAGCAACCATCCGGAGAACTCGTCGCGAACGGTGGTATAAACATTCATCAACGCATCCGAAATGCGGAATTTATCGAAATGATCGTCGGTCTGCTCCACAATCTGGCTGAACTTTTCGTGGAACCAGCTAATCGCCAATTTAGAATGTTCCGGCTGTGGAATCGTTGAATCCACTTCCCAGCCATTAACCAAACGGAAGGAGTTCCAGATTTTGGTCACAAAACCGGCGCCTTGCTGCGGCAAACTTTCGTCGAACATCAAATCGCCTCCGGCAGGTGAACAAAGCAACATTCCCACGCGAACGCCATCGGCACCATATGTGTCAATCAGGTCGAGCGGATCGGGCGAATTACCCAGTGATTTCGACATTTTGCGACGCTGTTTGTCGCGCACCATTCCGGTGAAATATACATTTTTGAATGGGAACTGATCGCGGTATTCGTAACCGGCAATAATCATTCGGGCCACCCAGAAGAAAATAATATCCGGACCGGTTACCAAATCGTTGGTTGGATAATAGTAATTGATTTCCTTGTTATCGGGATTGCTGATGCCGTCGAAAACCGAAATCGGCCACAACCAACTGGAGAACCAGGTATCGAGCACATCTTCATCCTGGAAAAGAGAGAAGCCTCCCCTAACCCCTCCTAAGGAGGGGAATTTTTCAATAACCAATTTTCGAGCTTCCTCTTCTGTTGCAGCAACTACAAAGGAGCCTCCCCTAACCCCTCCCAAGGAGGGGGACTGTTCTCCCCCTTCGGGGGAGTTAGAGGGGGCCTCTATATACCACACCGGAATCCGGTGACCCCACCACAACTGTCGGCTGATACACCAGTCTTTGATGTTTTCCATCCAGTGGCGGTAGGTGTTTTTAAATTTCGGCGGATAAAACTGAATGGTATCGTTCAACACATTGTCAATTGCAGGTTGAATAATTGAACCCATTTTCAGGAACCACTGAGCAGATAATTTCGGTTCGATTGGAACGTGAGTACGTTC
>JAUYTA010000042.1 GCA_030695265.1 Bacteroidota bacterium | reverse complement strand
CGCCCGAAACTGACCATTATCGACAATAAAACCGGAAAAATACTGATTGAGAAAAACCGTCAAAAGTTTGAACTACTTGACCGCGATGCGTTTGATCTGTTTCAGTATCATCTAGAAGTGGATACTTTTTATGCCTCCTCGGGTCGGGTGGGAGAGCATTATTACCCTGTGAACGAACCGGGCTCGTCGCCATCGGCCAGAATAAAAATCACGAATTTGATGGACCAGTCGGTTGCGCACGGTTGGGTTTGCAGCGGAAGTTATGCGATGCAGCCCGCAGCGCTGAAACTCAACGAAAATCATTCGCTGATTATGCTGCCTGCCGAACCAAAGAAATTCAGTTCTGAAGTTTCCATCATCACAAAGGACGGCAAAAGCCAAACTGCAATGATAGAAGTTAACAAGCCATTCAGGATAAACGGTTGGACAATTTACCAGCTCGGCTACAATACCGAAAAGGGACGATGGTCGGATTTAAGTGTGCTTCAGCTGGTGCGCGATCCCTGGTTACCTGCTGTTTATACCGGTATTTTTCTGATGATGGCCGGAGCTATTTTTCTATTTATTTTCGGTAAACAAAAAAATGGAGGAACTGAACATGTGGCTTAATTTTCCGGTTTTCGCATCTGTTGCCATCGTACTTTGGATGGCAGCCACTGGCCTGTTCCTGTTTTCGGCTTCAAAAATACTCAACCGATTGGCCGCAATACTCAGCCTTTCAGGAACTGCCGTTTTGCTTGCTTTTGTGATCATGCTATGGCTGGCAATTGATCGCCCGCCGATGCGCACGTTGGGCGAAACACGGCTTTGGTACGCCATATTTTTATCAGGAATTGGCCTGGTATCTTATTTTCGCTGGAAATACAAATGGTTGGTTTGTTACAGCCTTACTTTGGCCATCATGTTTTTGTCGGTCAACTTAAACCATCCGGAAGCTTATGACAAAACCCTGATGCCCGCGCTGCAAAGTCCGTGGTTTGTGCCTCATGTAATTGTATATATTTTTGCGTATGCACTTTTGGGAGCTTCTTCATTGGTTGCTATCAGGAACATTTTTGTGAAGTCTTCAGGAAAAACCACCAGTGAGCCGATTCACATGGCCGACAATCTGGTATATATTGGATTTTCATTTCTGACACTTGGGTTGCTTTTCGGCGCACTTTGGGCGAAAGAAGCGTGGGGACATTACTGGACCTGGGATCCCAAAGAAACCTGGGCATTCATCACCTGGATGTTTTACCTTGTTTACATTCATTACCGTTTCAGAAATCCGCTGGCACACAACAAAGCCATGATGATACTTGCTGTTGCATTTGTTATACTGCTGATTTGCTGGTTTGGTGTGAATTACCTGCCAAGCGCCCAGAACAGCGTGCATGTTTATACGGAGTAGGCTATTCTATTTTTTAAATGACATAAACCACTCAATGGTTGAAATTCCAACCGGAATAACGCCGCCGGAATGATCGGCACCTGGAATAATCTTCAACTCGAGTTTTGACTCTAAAGTACCGGCAGTTTTCAAATCCTGAAACGTTTTACTGCTCAAACTAACAGGAATCAATTCGTCCGCACTGCCATGGTAGAGTCGTGTTGGGGTAGAAATTTTCCAGGGGACAACGCTGTTGGCGATAAATGCACTTTTTAATCCTGCGAATTTAGTGTTGGTGTCAAATCCCGTACGGAATTCGGAAGTAAGCAGATTGGCCATATTCGTCGTTAAAGCTGCATTGATGGTTCCGCCAGTGTTTGTACCATTGTACAAAGCTGGAATTTTTGAAGCATAAGGTTCCTGAAATAAATCGCTCAACGGATTGGGAAACAGTTTGAGTGAAGAATAGGAATTCAGCAAATAACCCAAAAAGTAGGGCATATCGTATTCCGCGCTTTTGGTAATGAAATCGTTCATAAAACCAATCGAATAAGGTCCTGCAGCACACGAACTGGCAATTAACTTAAACTCTTCCGAATAATTCTTTTCAATCGCTTTCTGAAGTTGCATGGTTGACCATCCGCCTTGTGAATAGCCAAAAATGAAAAGGTCCTTAGTCGACTTGGCAGCTGTATTTTCTTCGGTTTCCAATTCTTTCGTCGCCCTCAGAAGGTCGAGAATACATTGTGTTGACG
>JAUYTA010000373.1 GCA_030695265.1 Bacteroidota bacterium | reverse complement strand
ATTTTTGATGAAATTGATACCGGGGTTTCGGGCGAAGTTGCTGTTAAAATGGGAATCATACTTGGACAGATGGCACAAACAGTTCAGGTATTGAATATTACCCACTTACCACAAATTGCAGCCAAAGGCAAGCATCATTACAAAGTTTTCAAATTCGATCAGGAAGATCAGACTTATACTTCGATCAGAAAACTGAACGAACAGGAAAGAATTGACGAAATTGCCCAGATGTTAAGCGGCGAGAACTTCTCCCAAACGTCAGTTGCGGCTGCAAAAGAGATGCTCCAGTAGAGAGGATGGTCATTAAGTGGTCATTGATTGACATTCAAAAGTCATTAGATGGTCATTGATTGTCATTCAATTGTCATAAAATGGTCACTGAAAATCCATCATGTTACATGTCAGATTCGATTTTCAATGACCACCAATGACAATAAATTACCAGTTTCCTCTTATAATCGATCTTCCAGAATCAAACGAATCGCATCAGGGCCAATGTCGGCTTTTTCACCAATCTTGAACCTGCGTTTTTTGAACCGGTCACATATTTTATCGATGGTATCTGTTGAAACACCATAATCGGGCAATTTGGTGGGTAAACCAACTGATTCAAAAAAATCAATAGTTTTCTGAATTGTCATGTCAATTCGTTCCTCTGCATTTCCATCATTTATGCCCCAAACACGTTCGCCAAGTTGCAATAACTTATCTTTTTTCAGTTCACGTTTGATGTGCATAACTCCAGGTAAAACAATTGCAAGCGTGCGTGCATGGTCAATTCCATGATAAGCTGTCAGTTCATGTCCGATCATGTGCGAAGCCCAGTCCTGAGGGACGCCTACTCCGATCAGTCCGTTCAAAGCCATGGTTGCACTCCACATAAAATTTGCAGCAGCTTCGTAGTCTGTCCGGTTGGCCAATACTTTCGGGCCTTCTTCAACCAAAGTCATCAGAATGCTTTCAGCAAAGCGATCCTGAATTGGGGAGTTAACTGGGAAAGTCAGGTACTGCTCAATTACATGCACAAAAGCATCAACGATTCCGTTTGCAACCTGTTTGTCGGGCAACGAAAAAATTACTTCAGGATCGAGAATCGAAAAAAGCGGCATCACTTTAAGCGAAGCGAATGACAGTTTTTCAGTTGTCTCAACCCGCGTAACTACCGAATTACCGTTCATCTCTGAACCGGTTGCCGGCAAAGTCAAAACAGCGCCAATTGGAATAGCGTCCACCACAGGCGCTTTCATTGACAAAATCAACCAGGGATCACCTTTCTGGAAACAAGCGGCAGCTGCAATAAACTTGGTGCCGTCGAGCACAGAGCCACCACCAACAGAAAGTAAAAAAGTGATATTTTCCTTTTTTACCACTTCAACCGCTTTCATCAGGGTTTCGTAGTGAGGATTGGGTTCAATTCCGCCAAATTCAACCACTTCAAAGCCCTTAATTGCAGCTTTTACCTGTTCGTAAACTCCATTTTTAAAAATACTTCCGCCGCCATAGGTCAGCAGAATTTTTGATCCTGCCGGAATATTTTTACCAACTTTCTGAATTTCACCTTTTCCAAAGATGATTTTTACCGGATTTTGATATTCGAAATTATACATGATTGAAAATTTAAGTTTTACTTTTAAAGGAGCATAAAATTACCTTTAATTCTCAAATATGTATTTTATTACTTGTTAATAAATTTTAAGGCCTATTTTTGTAAAAAAAAATCGGATGAACAATAATGAACAAGAACCGGATAATCCTGGTAGTTTTTATGAACGATATGCTGATTATTCTGATAGCCAGATCAAAGCGATATTGAAGAATCACAGGAATTATCAGGAACCAGCAGTTGGGGCAGCGGTGAAAATAGCGATAGAACGCCAGTTAATTCATACAGAGCAGGATTTGCTTGGTCCTGAATATCAATCTGTACCATCAACAGGCTTGTCAATTTTTCCGGAAATAACAGATTCCTACCAGTATAAAAAAGTGGTTGCGAGTATTTTTCGCGTATTATTTTTTGTGGCGCTTATTCCAATCATATTCGGAGCACTTAAATATTCAGAAGGTCAGTTAAATATGACTTATTTGGGAGCTGGTCTGGGACTGATGTGGATATTGCTTACCTTTCTTTTACTGAAAACAGAAAGGATGCTAATCGCGAATATCCAGATTATTCTGCTCATTCTTGCTTTAATTATAATTGGATACCGCCTTCTCCTTCAGACTACTGTTCAGGTGACTGATTTGATCATATTGGTGATTGGGACACTGTTGTCTCTTTATTTTCTTTTGTACCTTAAACAATTGATTAAATCAAAACCCGGACAACTTTGAATTTTCCAATATCCTGTTAAACCCGCAAATTTCCGTTTCACCTAAAGAATTCCGTTGTTCATCGAATATTTCATTGGTTTTTAGGGCTGGAATAATATTTTTGATTCAGAATTATTAAAACTGAATATATGTATTTACTTCGTTTAACCAGCTTGATTTTTGCCCTTGGGTTATTGATCAGCAAACTTTTTGCAGCGCCGGTTTCGCCTGTTGCTTCTGATTGGGGCGATAAAGATACCCGTACCTATAAAGTTCAGCCCTTTACCAAGATTTATCTTGAAGGCGCTTACAAAGTGATACTGGAACAAGGTCCGGAGCAGGAATTGAAAATTAAAACCGATAAAGATAATTTTCAATACATTGATGTTCAGTCGGATGCTTCGTCGTTAAGTCTCAAAATCAAAAAGAAACATTTTAATTTTGATGAGTTGGTTTTATACATCACATTCAAAGATTTGGAAAATCTTGTGATTGAAGGGGGAATCAGTCTTGAAACAAAAGGATATGTTGATTTAAAGGATTTTTACCTTCATGTTGAAGGAGGCGCAAATATTGAAATGAATCTGAAAGCCCAAAAGATAAAGGTGATAGGGCAGGGAGGCGTGAAGTTTGAGTTTGATGGAATTGCAGAAGAATTGGATGCCACCATTTCAGGAGCAGGCCACCTTAATGCTTTAGATTTGAAAACCAAGAGGACTTACTGCAAACTTGAAGGTGTTGTGGCAGCAAGTGTTTATGCAACAGAAACCTTACATGCTACTATTAGCGGGGTCGGAAAAATAAGATACCGGGGCGATCCGGAGGTGTACAAGAAAGTAGAAGGCATTGGTTCAGTATCCCGTGATTAGAATTTATTTTATTAATATTTAGGAGGTTATCTGTTTCAGATAGCCTTTTTTGTTTTTATCATTTTTTTTGTTCTTGAACTATTCTTTTTTCGTGCTGTTTAATATTTTCAGGAATAAATTGGCTTATTTATTTT
>JAUYTA010000035.1 GCA_030695265.1 Bacteroidota bacterium | reverse complement strand
ATCGGGGGTGAAAATCTATTTTTACAAAGCTGGTTTTATCCACAGTAAAGTAATTGTTGTTGATGGCATTTTTTCATCAGTAGGCACTGCAAACCTTGACTTCCGTAGTCTGGAAACCAATTTTGAAGTCAACGCGATGGTTTATGATGAAGAAATTGCAGGTATATTGGCTTCACAGTTTCTGGAAGATCAGAATAAAAGTGAAACAGTAATTTTAGAGGAATGGATCAAACGCCCTCGAATGAACAAAATTAAAGAATCGTTTGCCAGGATTTTAAGCCCGATGCTTTAAAAAAGTTGAATGAAGTTCAAGATCTGAAATTCAATTAATACACTATCCAAACTTTTTTAATCGCCAAACCGGTAACCGATACCCGATTCTGTAATCAGAAGTTTGGGTTTCGACGGATTGTCTTCGATTTTTTTCCGGAGTTGGGCAACAAAAACCCGCAGGTATTGTGTTTGTTCGAGGTAGCCGTATCCCCAAACTTCTTTCAGGATATACTGATGGGTAAGCACACGCCCCTGATTTTTTGCCAACAGACAAAGCAATGAGAATTCGGTAGTTGTAAGCTTTAATATCTCTTTGTTTTTGCGAGCAACATGGTTGATCATGTCAATGCTCAACGAGCCAAACTCTAAAACCGGCGCATCATTCTTCTTCTCTCCTGCCCGAATCGCAGCGCGTATCCGGGCAAGTAATTCTCCGCTGCGGAAAGGCTTTGTCAGGTAATCGTTTGCGCCATTGTCCAAAGCTTTGATGATGTCTTCTTCCGAACTTCGCACCGATAAAACGATGACCGGTTTGAAAAACCATTCGCGCAACTTTTTCAAAATTTCCTGGCCGTCAAGATCAGGCAATCCAAGATCAAGGATGATTAACGAAGGATGATGGGTGGCCGCATCAATCAATCCATCTTTGCCATTTCCGGCTTGAAGAATTTTATAGCCATTGGCTGAAAGCGTGATTTCGAGCAGCCGACGGATTTGTAATTCATCGTCAATAATCAATATGGTTTCGTTATCGCTCATTCTGTTTCAAGTTGTAAGTTTTGAATATCAGGATTTTCCGTAGGTATTTTCAGCGTGAATTCCGATCCGCCGTTTTTACGGTTTTCAACGGTTACAGTGCCTTTATGGGCTTCAACAAAACCTTTTACAATGGACAGGCCCAATCCCAGTCCTCCGGTTTTGCTGCCATCAACCCTAAAGAATTTTTTAAATACATTTTCAATTGCTTCCTCCGGAAATCCCGGGCCACTGTCATTTACGCGGATAATCAATGTACCGTCATCATAGGAAGTGCTAAGTTCGATAATGGAGGCAACCGGTGCATATTGTGTTGAGTTATATAACAAGTTGTACAAAGCCTGCTCCAGCAAACCATAATCAATCTTCACCATCGGCATGTCGTCGGGAATTTTAACCGCCAGCGTAAATGGTTTTAATTCATCCTTCAAATCTTCTGCAACTTTATTTGCCAGATCGTTCATGTCGTACCAATCGAGCCGGACTGAAATCTGACCGCTTTCGAGCCGCGACATGTTCAGCAGGTTTTCTATCAGCCGGTTCAGGCGTAAAGAAGCCGTGAATATTTCGTTGAACAGCGCCGACTGCACATTTCCGGCATGGATTGAATTCAATAATGAATCAGAAGCTCCCATAATGGTAGCCACCGGAATCCGCAATTCGTGCGAAATTGAATTAAACAAGGTTTTGTAAAGCCGGTCAGATTCCACCAGAAAACGCGCTTTCTGTGCCAGTTCACCTAGAAATTCACGTTCGAGCGCGTTCGAAATTTGAGTCAGAAAAGTATCCCAAAATGATTTCTGATCTCCTGAAAACAGCTTTTCAAGTTTTACAGCTACCACGCCAGGGTTCAGTCTCGTTCCGGGCAAAGGGAAAAATGTGAATTCTACTGAAGGCAGGTTATCAGTAAATTTGCCCGCTTTTTGCGAATGTTTAAATACCCATTCAGCCACGCCATATTCCTTTTCAGCTAGTTTTTTCTCCTTTTGCAACCGGCCCGATGAATGGAGGATATTGTTTCCGTCCTGTAAAATAAAAAACGGATCGGTACGGAAATGATTTTTGATGCCTTCGATGGCAACGGCCAAAACCATATCAATTCCACTGGCCTTCGAGAGTTCCCTGGTAAGCTGAAACAAGGCATTGGTGCGTTCTTCCCTTTCAAGTGCCAATCTTTCCTGACGGCGCACTTTGGTTGTCAACACACCGTTTACCAGTGCAATAATGAAAAACATACCAAACATCAGGATATCCTCTGTTTTGTCGATATGGAAAGTCAGGTTTGGCGGAATAAAAAAGAAATTCCATACCAGTGCGCTAAGTGTTGCCGCAAGGAATACCGGGCCGATCCCCATAAATGTTGCCAGCATTGAAACCACAAAAAGCAGGATAAACGAAACAACATGATATCCTTGCAGATTGTATAGAGGCGTGCACAGCGCAGCGGTTAAACCAATGACAAATATGGAAATGACATAAGGATTAATCCCTGAAATAAAGGATGGCAGAAATGATTTCAATATATTTTTTGTCTTGTCCATTTTTCAATTTGTCGGAATACAAATTTATACATTTAACATCAACTTACTTGCCCCAGAAGTTTCCTGAAAACAATACAATAACCGTATAAATTTCCAGCCGCCCGACAAGCATCATGAAAGTAAGTATGATTTTACCCAAATCGGGTAAATGAGAAAAGTTATTTGCCGGACCAACTGATCCGATTCCGGGACCAATACCCGCCATGCAAGTTGCCACCGAACTGCTGGCAGTCTCTCCGTCAATCCCGATAAGGATGAGCGCTACGCTGCCTATCAGAAAAACAAGGAAATAAACGGCTATAAAAGTCAATATCGATCTGTTTGTTTCGCTGCTTAATACATTTTTATTTAGCCAGATTGGCAGAATTGCATTCGGTGAAATCATCTGACGGAAATTACGTTTGATGTTTTTTAGCAAGATTAAATGCCTGACCATTTTTATGCCCCCGGCTGTTGAGCCTGTGCAACCTCCAAAAAACATGGAAAAGAAAATGATCGTCCAGGCAAATGTAGGCCACAGCATATAATCAGCTGAAGCATATCCGGTACAGGTAATGATTGAAACAACCTGAAAAGAAGCCTCTCTGAAGGATTCTTCCAGTGGTTTTTGCATGGTAAAGTACAAAGAAGCTGTGATTACAGCAATTATTGCAAAAACAATCAGGCCATAGAATTTTAGTTCTTCGTTCTCTTTAACTTTCTTGAAATCGCGTTTAAATAAATAATAATGAATGACGAAGTTTGTCCCAGCCAAAAACATGAAGATGGTTATAACATATTGTATGTATGGAGAATAACCGGAAATACTGGTGTTCCTGGGGGAAAATCCACCAGTGGCAACAGTTCCGAAAGCATGACAGACACTTTCAAAAAGGTTCATATTTCCAACAAGCAGAAAAATGACTTCGGCAACGGTCAGAAAAACATAAATTAGTAGCAATCTGTTTCCAACAGCTTTTATTTTGGGCTGAATTTTTTCCTGTAACGACGACTCGAGGGTGAAAAGATGGTACCCGCCAATCTGCAGTGTAGGCATAATGATGATTACCAGTACGATAATGCCAATTCCACCAATCCAATGAGTCAGACTTCGCCAGAATAAAATTGATTTTGGCAATGCTTCAATGTCTGTCAGTATTGATGAACCAGTGGTTGTAAAGCCGGATACCGATTCGAAGAAAGCATTGACAAAGGAAGGAATTGCACCTGAAAAAAGATACGGCAAACAACCGATCAGGCTGATAAATACCCATGATAAAGTTACTGTCAGGTAGGCATCTTTTCGGTGAATGGTTATATCTTCAGATTGGTTCCGGGTAGTCAGGAAGAAAAGCAAGCCAATAATCAGACTTATCAGCGATGACAAAATAAAAGGCAGTGTTTCCTCCGAAAAAACAATAGCAACCCCAACGCAAACAAACAGTGCTGCTGAAAGAATAAATAAATTCCTGCTTATTACTTTAAAAACAATTTTGAGATTGACTATTTTACCCATATACTGATGCAATTTTGATTTTCACTGTCCTTCAAAATTTATTGTTTGTGTTGCCACGTATGGGTATTCAGGAGAAAAGGCATGTCCGCAACTTTAGCGTTTAAGTTAAGCTTGCAAAGTTGCCTTTGATTTCATAAAGGAATTGTAAAGTTTACAGGTGAGGATATAAAGATTTTATAAAGTCCTCCAGATCTCATCTTTATTTTCTACTCCGGATAGACTCATTTTGGTCTTTTTACTCTTCTTCTGCAATATCCCTACTTTTAGGGATTTCACACCATTTGCAAAGCATATACTTTTGGCAGTACAAAAACTCACTTAAAAAGTATATGAAACGAATTCTATTTTCTGCTGCATTGTTACTGGCCACAGTTTTCACACAGGCCCAGACTCAGGAACAAACAAAACCTGAATATCAAAATATCGCCGACAAATTATTAGCCACCAATAGTAAACTCACCATTGGTGGCTACGGTGAAGTACATTATCACCAGCCATTGAGTTCAGAAAACAGACGAAACGGAGAACTCGATGTTCACCGGATGGTGATGCTTTTCGGCTATCAGTTTAGCGACCGCACCCAATTTATTACCGAACTGGAATTCGAACATGTTTCGGAAGTGTATGTCGAGCAGGCTTTTCTTCAGCACAAAATCAACAAATCCATCAATTTCAGGGCCGGATTGCTTTTAATCCCGATGGGCATCGTGAACGAGTACCACGAACCAACTACTTTCAACGGAGTTGAGCGTCCCTTGGTCGATAACAAAATTAATCCGACTACCTGGAGGGAAATTGGCTTTGGACTTTCAGGAACCATACAACCCGCAAACTTAAAATACCAGACCTATCTGGTAAACGGATTTAACGGCTATGATGGAACTGCCAAACTGAACGGCAATAACGGATTACGCAGCGGTCGCCAGAAAGGCGCTTCATCGTATATCAGCGCTCCAAACTTTACTGCGAAAGTTGAATATTACGGAATCAGAGGACTGAACATTGGGCTGTCAGGATATTTGGGCGACACGCAGAGCAAATTGTACAACGGAATCGCAAAAGACAATGAGGCCGCTTTGGCAAAAGCCGATTCGTCGGTGGTTGGCGTTTCAATGATTGGAGTTGATGCGCGTTACACCTTGAAAGGCTTGCAGTTACGTGGCCAGCTTTACAGGGTAGGCTTGTCGAATACTGATCAGTACAATCAATTCACGAAAAAAGGTACAACCCTGAACGATTTGGGAAGTGCAATGAATGGTTATTATGTCGAGGCCGGGTACAATGTTTTCAGGCCATTCGAAAAAATTAATTATGAACTTATTCCCTTTATACGACTTGAAGGTTACAACACACATGCAGAAGTTGCATCAAATATCGTTAAAAAAGCATCGTACAAAAATACAGTTATCACCACCGGATTAACTTTGAAACTTGCACAGGGGGCAGTTCTGAAAACCGACTTGCAATTCGTAAAACCGAATGGTGCTGATAGCTATTCAAAAGTATTTAGCGCCGGATTAGGAGTTATGTTTTAATTTAAAAAAGCAATGTATAAACTTTTTTTAGTAGCATTCATCTTTTTGTTTTCCACAGGATTTTTCCCTACCAATGGGTTTAACTTCGAAGATAAAACGCTCAGAAAAGAACTTCAGAAATTAAGTGGGGTAGAAAATCCTGATTGGAAGGAGATTGTTGTACCTGAGTCACTGCTTGCTGCAAACCCTATGCAGGGAAAATTCCTTGCCCTGATGAACCAAAATAATGACCTGCAAAAATATGTTTATGCCGGAAGAGTGAATACCTGCCGTCAGGGCGGGTGTTCCAATCCGTCTGAAACGCTGAATGTGGAAACCTCCGAATACCTGGACTACCTGATTGTTTTTAACACCAACTTTTCGATTCAACAGGTGAAAGTATATAATTACCAGGCCACACACGGACAGGAAGTGACAAACAAAGGCTGGCTGAAGCAATTTCAGGGATATGACGGAAGCCAATCGCTCACAGTTGGGAAAAGTATTGATGCTATTTCGGGATCCACCATGTCGGTTATGGGTATCACTGATGATATTCAGGATAAAACACGGCTTTTAAAGAAAATCGTTTCCAAATAATACTTCGTATTATTCGTTGCACCG
This sequence comes from Bacteroidota bacterium, assembly GCA_030695265.1. Lineage (GTDB taxonomy): Bacteria > Bacteroidota > Bacteroidia > Bacteroidales > Prolixibacteraceae > Aquipluma. The sequence goes on along the minus strand of JAUYTA010000035.1, from coordinate 462 downwards.
TTGAGAATAATTCCAGATTTATTAAAGCGACAATTTAGTATTTCGTTTTCACCACAGATTTCTCAGATTGACACAGATTAATAATCTGTGATAATTTGTGGAATCTGTGGTTGTTTTTTATTGAAAATCAACAGTGCGCACAATTTGATGAAAACTTAGTTTTCGCATACTCTTAATATACGTAGTGGAATCCTAAAATTCTGGTGGTTTGTACAGCCAAATATTTTACTTTTGATGATCACTTAGTAATCCGGATGATCATGCATATTGTTGTTGCCCCCGACTCGTTTAAAGAATGTTTAACCGCTACTCAGGTGAGTTTAGCAATTTCAGAAGGAATCAAACGCATTGTTCCTGAAGCAGATATAATTTGCATCCCTGTTGCCGATGGAGGTGAAGGAACGGTTGAGGCACTAATTACGGCTACTGGTGGTAAAATTATTCAAACTCCTTCGGTTGACG
>JAUYTA010000033.1 GCA_030695265.1 Bacteroidota bacterium | reverse complement strand
CAGACGGGTTTGCTGCGAATAACTGTCAACAGCAAGTACCTGTATGATACTCAGAAAAAAGAAAAATAAGCTCCATTTCATCATGGCCAGGCATTTTTTAAGGGCATAGCTGTCGCTAACCCATGGTTCTCGAATTTTTTTCATAGTTTTACATTTGTAGTGTTAATTAAAATTTTACCGTTTTTATTCGCTACACTTATTAGTCAGGGAAGTACTCGTAATACTTTCCTGATTTTTTTTTATCCATTTATCAGACGCGAAGACGTGATAGATCAGACGCGATAAGTCAGACGCGATAAATCGCGTCTCTACAATGGTTTTATATTTTTCGCTGAATTGTAATTATCCGCTTTTTGAAAACACCATCGTCACCCATTTCCCTTTTGTTAAAAGAATAACTGATCGGTGCGGTCAGTGAAATCAAACGTATTACCTCTTCTATTTGTTCTTCCTGAAAAGTTGCCCTGTACCTGAATTTTGCAATTTCCAGGTCGTTCAGTATAAACTCAACATTGTACCACCGGCCAATCCGCTTTAAAACTTCTGAAAGTGGTTCGTTCCTGAAAACCAGCAAACCGTCTTTCCATGAGCTAAAATGCTCTGCATTTACGGTTTGTATCGTGCCAGATTGTAAGTCTTTATTGTAAGTGAATTTTTCGTCCGGTTTCATGTCAACAGTGAATAGTCCATTGTACCCGTTCACTTTAACTTTGCCTTCCTGCAGAACCACTTCGGTCACCTTTTCATCAGGAAAAGCGGCCACGTTAAATTTGGTTCCCAAAACCTGGACATCAAGATGAGGTGTTCCCACCACAAATGGGCTTTTTTCGTTAGGAGCGACTTCAAACCAAGCCTCGCCAATAAGTACAACTGTACGTTTTTTCTGAAAGTCAGTTTCGTATTTAAGGATTGATCCACTGTTTAGCCAGCCTTGTGAGCCATCGGGCAAATGAAAACGTGTGCGGGCGCCTTTGGGAGAAACAATCTCGATCAAAGACGAAATTTCAGTGGGCTGAACTTTTAGGAAAGTTGAATAGACAGAATAGAGTATTAATGGAAGAAGCAGAATTGCAGCAGCCCGTGTATAAAATTTCTGGATTTTTTTTCTGAAGAGAACTACAGGCCGCTCTTTTGCAATTTTTTGTTTGAGTTGGTTCAGTACCGAAGTCAGGTCTTTTTCGTTTCCTGAGAAATCTTCAGAAAATTCGTACCAATGTTGCTGAATGGCAATTTTTAAATCAGCCTCGTTGTTCTTGTCTTCAAACCAACGGCTTACCAGTTTGAAATCCTTCAGGGAATATTTTCCGAGGGCGAATTTTTGGAGAATTTTATAGTCAACCGGTTCTTTCATATCAATAAGAATCACAATTTTGTTTTTGAATTGTGATCGTTATATCCTGGATTGTAAAAAACCCCTATCCGAAAATTAACTTTTTTAATCCAGAAAGACGTAAAAGAAAAGTAATCCTGAAATCCGGT
>JAUYTA010000015.1 GCA_030695265.1 Bacteroidota bacterium | reverse complement strand
AATTCAAGCATTCTGCCCCGCTCAAACTTCGGTGTAGGTAGACAGGATTCTACTCCGCAATCCCTTACTGCACATAGCCTCGACCGTTAGGCTTAATGCTGTGGATGGGGTAGTTGCTAATGAGAATTTGAACATTAGTTTGTTCCACTTTGCAGCGCGCCGCCAAAGCAAGCAAAAGAGTCAATTTTTTGTAATGCACATTGGAAATGAATTCATAAAATAAGGGAAATCTATGTTTAAGTTCATACTTTTTATAATCCTATTTCTCCTAGCAAAACCTTATATTACTTCAGCAATCAGTACTGACATGATCGAATTATTGAAAAAGGAGACCCAAAAAATAATGTACATTTTGAATATTGAGAAAAGACAAAATATTTCTCGAGATGGAGAATTGAGGGTAGTAGCATGTGATAAATTGACTGGATATAATGCGAATTTCAAAATTCAAAGCGGCTCAAAGGGAATTCTTAATCAAGACAATCCTGATAGTATGTTTTATTTGGATCCATATATCCTGACAAGCAACGACTTAAAGTCGATTCTTACGAACGAGAGCAAAGATTCGAAATTCGAAGTGCTTAAAGCATATTCTGTGATTGTGCATGAATTGACACATTATTACCAGAAAGGTGAATTTGCCTACATACATGGTAATAAATATATAAAATATAACGAAAGTAATGATAAGGAATATGTGTCTCAATTATCTGAGCTCGATGCACATGCCGTTCAGTCATATTTCTTCGTAAAAAATATAAATCCCAAAGGCCTTGAGAAAATATTGTCGCATTCCAGTGTTCAGGTTATCAAAGAAAGATTAATTAATGAGTATAGATTATATAACAGTCAGACGAAACTCTATGAATGAATTAGGCACCTTGTCAAATTTGGCTTGACTTTTTCGACATACTTTCAATTAGAAAAGAGCAGTTTGGGAACAGAACAGTATGCTAAACATCAGCTACCCGCCTTTCGGCAGCGGTGGTTTTCGGTGTGTATCTTTCCGCTCAGGCTATCTTTCAGCTTGACAGGAAACCCAGCAACTGCCCCTCGTTTGTAACGAGATGTTGTTGGTTTTATGCCTGCGACACTTTTTTTGAAAATCTTGGTATATCATCCTTTCAGCAAAATATTATTTAATGAGTTCCTTATGGCAAAAATCAATGTACAACAAACCGATGTAACCATATTGCAAATCAACGATGTGGATTACATTTCGCTGACGGATATTGCAAAATTTAAGAGCAATGAACCAACCGAAGTAATTGCGAACTGGATGCGTAACCGTAATACCATTGAATACCTCGGTGTATGGGAAACATTGTACAATCCCAATTTTAAACCCCTCGAATTCCAGGGGTTTAAAAAAGAGGCCGGGCTAAACGCTTTTACCATGTCGCCTGTCGCTGTCGCTGATTTGTATTCAGCGTTTTGATGGTATATTTAAATCCAAATGTTCAGAACAAAATTTTTAATGAGTTGATTATGGCAAAAAGCAAAAAAATAGACGTGCACGGAACTGAAATACTTGTTTATACTGAAAAAAATGATGAGTATATAAGTTTAACCGACATTGCCAGGTATAGAGACGCCGAAAGAAGCGATTATATTCTGCAAAACTGGATGCGTAACCGCAGCACTATTGAGTTTATAGGCCTGTGGGAATTATTCAATAATCCGGATTTTAATTCCATCGAATTCGATGGAATTAAAAATTTAGCTGGTTCAAACAGTTTTGCATTAACACCAAAACGCTGGATTGAAACAACGCGCGCAATTGGCATAGTTTCGAAAACAGGGCGCTATGGTGGAACATTTGCTCATCGCGATATTGCATTCGAGTTTGCTTCATGGTTAAGCGCCGAATTTAAATTTTATCTGATCAAAGAATTCCAACGGCTGAAAGAAGAGGAGCAAAAACAATTGGGATGGACGGCCAAACGCGAACTGGCAAAAATAAACTACCATATCCATACCGATGCCATCAAACAACATTTAATACCCGCCGAACTTACCAAAGAGCAAATTTCGGTGGTTTACGCCAGCGAAGCCGATGTGCTGAATGTGGCGCTTTACGGCATTACCGCCAAACAATGGAGAGAAGCAAACCCCGAACTGAAAGGGAATATCCGCGATTATTCAAACATAAATGAGTTGATATGCCTTTCGAATATGGAAAATATAAATGCCGTGCTCATCAACGATGGAGTTTTGCAACGCGAACGGTTGATTCGTCTGAATAAAATAGCCATACAACAAATGCAAGTACTCGCAAATGTTGAAAACCGCAAAATGCTGAAATAATCCCGCATTTCTGGGCGCGAACTTGTTTAGGGCTGACATCTTTCAAAAGAGATGGCATCCCTAAAAGTAAAGTTTCCTTCCGAAACTGACATTCCCCGCCAATTATTCCAAAAAATTCTAATTTTCGCAGCAAATACATGTTATTACATTTATTTATTATATTTGCACATTATCAATGGTTTTGGTTAAAAATGTTTGAACATGGATGCAAATATCATTAAAGTTGGAAACAGCAACGGCATTATACTACCCGCTGCTTTGCTGAAAGAATTAAAGCTCTCAACAAAATCAACCGTACGCATTGATGTTGAGAAAGGGGCAATCGTGATTCGTCCGGGTGTCAGGCAGGGTTGGGAGGAAGCAGCAATAAGGATGCACCAAAACGGCGACGATGAGTTGTTGATCCCTGAAATCTTCGAGGACGAACCCATGGAGGATTGGACATGGGAGTGAAACAAGCCGAAAGGAACGGGGTGTATTGGGTAAACCTTGATTCGATAAAAGGACATGAAATGGCTAAAACCAGGCCTTGCGTGGTGGTGAGTCCCGATCAATTGAACAAGCACCTGAAAACGGTTATTGTTGCTCCAATTACTTCAACCTTGAAGGAATACCCTTGGCGGATTAAATGCAAGGTCGCGGGGAAGTGGGGAACTATTGCCACAGACCAACTCCGCACAGTTGACAAAGAGAGACTGGAAGGACTGATCGATAGATTGGATAGCAGTGAATCAGAAGCTCTTCTGGAAGTTTTAAGGCAGATGTTTCAGGAATGATCAAGATGGTTGATTCTACAACCAATCACATAAACAATTATCACTTTCTTCCCGAATCTGACTTTCTCCCTCTTATTATTCCAAAAACTGCTTATTTTTGCACCGAACAAAACAGATACAAATATGTACAGAACACATACATGCGGTGAAATCCGCATCAATCATCAGGGTTCAGAAGTGACCCTTGCAGGCTGGGTGCAGCGCGTCCGCAACCTGGGCGGCATGACTTTTATAGATCTTCGCGACCGTTACGGGATCACCCAGCTGGTTTTCGATGAAAAAACGGAGCAGTCGGTTGCCGCAATGGGTAATCAGCTTGGCCGTGAGTATGTGGTTCAGGCAACCGGAACTGTTCGCGAACGCAGCAGCAAAAACAAAAATATCCCGACCGGCGAAGTTGAACTGGCTGTAACTGCTCTCAATATCCTGAATAGTTCGGAAACGCCACCGTTTACAATCGAAGACGAGAGCGATGGCGGCGACGAAATCCGCATGAAATACCGTTACCTCGACCTGCGCCGTGCGCCTGTTCGCGACACGCTGATCCTACGTTCGAAAATGGCATTCGCAACCCGCACCTATCTGGATAGTCAAAATTTCATAGAGACCGAAACGCCTGTTCTGATCAAATCAACTCCGGAAGGTGCTCGTGACTTTGTGGTTCCTTCGCGCATGAATCCGGGCGAATTTTACGCTTTGCCACAATCGCCGCAACAGCTGAAGCAATTGCTGATGGTGGCAGGTTTCGACCGTTACTACCAGATTGTGAAATGTTTCCGCGACGAAGATTTGCGTGCCGACCGTCAGCCCGAATTTACCCAGATCGACTGCGAAATGTCGTTTGTTGAGCAAGAAGATATTCTGAATATGTTTGAAGGTTTGACCAAATATCTGTTCAAAGAAATAAAAGGCATTGACATTACTGAATTTCCTCGCATGGCTTATTCCGAAGCCATGGAGAGTTTCGGATCTGACAAACCGGACATCCGTTTTGGTATGAAAATCAAAAACCTGACAGATTTGGTAAAAGGCAAAGGTTTTCCGGTGTTCGATGATGCTGAATTCATCGGCGGAATCTGTGCCGAAGGTTGCTCTGAATATACGCGCAAACAGCTCGATGCGCTGACTGAATGGGTGAAACGTCCGCAGATTGGCGCCAAAGGTTTGGTTTATGCGAAAGTGAATGCCGATGGAACCATCAAATCGTCGGTTGATAAATTCTATTCTCCCGAAGATTTGCAGAAATGGGGCGAAGTGTTTGGAGCCAAACCCGGTGACCTGATTTTACTGCTTTCAGGAGTAAAAGAAAAAATGCTGAAAGCCATTGGTGACATGCGTTTGGAAATGGCCAACCAACTTGGATTGCGTGATAAAAACGTATTCCAGCCTTTGTGGGTAGTCGATTTCCCATTACTCGAATGGGATGAGGATACCGCTCGTTTTTACGCAATGCACCATCCGTTTACCGCGCCAAAACCCGAAGATATTGCTCTTTTGGAAACCAATCCGGGAGCCGTCCGTGCCAATGCCTACGATTTGGTGATCAACGGGGTTGAAATTGGTGGCGG
>JAUYTA010000014.1 GCA_030695265.1 Bacteroidota bacterium | reverse complement strand
TTCGTCTGTTTGAGCTTCCGTAACATTCGTTCCTATTAAGGCATCAATGTTCGATTGTATTTCGACACTGGCCAGATCGCTGTATCCGTTTTTATTCAGAAATTGCTGCCCATCGGCAAGTATCCATGTTAAAAATGCAACTGTATTTTCATCTGTTGGTTTGGCGGATGAGGCAGCGTAAATACTTCCGCATAAATCATGAGGATATTTTCCGATCCAAACGCCGCGGGTGAAATCGCTCAGATTTTCGTAAATGTTTTCAAAATTATCAATTCTCCCGTTTTTGTTTTTATCTATCGGAAGTAGCTTAATTCCCTCAATTGTATTATTGGTCGAAGCATCACGAACGTCAGTCAGTTTGCAAAACCCAATGGCATAAATATCCTTCTGAACAGCCAAAATAAGTTCGGCAGCGTTTGCAACCAGAACTCCATTTATTGCTTCAGAATTTGTTTTGCTGAAATTTGCAAGGTTCGTTTTTACTGATTCGTTGTTAATAATAAAGTAATTGATGCGTGCATTCTTTCCGCCATCAATCATGGTTTCCCAATTCTGCATTTCGGGATTACCCAAAAGCTGTGCAAACTCTTCTGCCGAAATGCCCTGGCGATAGATTTCGTTCAGCATTGGATTTTTCGCGTTGACGACCGATACGATCGCATCGCGGCCAATTACCATTTTCCATGCTGTTTCGCCAATTTCTTCAGTGATAAAACTGAGATCGTTGCCGGTGGCCTTTTGATTATCAGTCATGTTGCTTACGGCGATTTTCATGTCTGGATTTAACCTGCCATATTCAATAGCCCAATTGGTTGCGAGGTTGTTCAATTCCGGAGAGCTCAAAATATTTAATGTATTCTCTGCGGAGGTTTTGGGTTGAACTCCTGTTTGGTTGTCGGTTTGTTCATTGCCCATACTTGTTTTGCAAAAGAATAGAAGCGACAACCCGATGATTAATACTGAAAAGTTTTTCATGATATTGACATTTAAAAGTGTTCTTGAAATTTGGCCATTGATTCAGATCATTGAAAAATCTGTAATCTTATTTTTGGGCAATTCAACAACAATGCCAAACATAAAATGGCTGTGTAAGTGTCAGTATATCAAATGAATGAAAAGCAAGTGAATGAAAAATAAACAAGTTGAAGTGTTGAATT
>JAUYTA010001034.1 GCA_030695265.1 Bacteroidota bacterium | reverse complement strand
TATTCACAAGATCATTGATGATGAACATTTTCTGGAAGTTCAGCCACATTATGCTGCCAACATGGTAATTGGGTTTGCCCGAATGGGTGGAAAACCGATCGGGATTGTCGCCAATCAGCCAGCTCATCTGGCGGGCGTACTCGACATCAATTCATCGGTAAAAGCTGCCAGGTTTGTTCGTTTCTGCGATGCTTTTAATATTCCACTCGTTACTTTGGTCGATGTACCGGGATTTTTACCAGGTACCGGACAGGAATTCGGAGGAATTATCAAGCATGGCGCCAAACTGTTGTATGCGTTTGCCGAAGCAACGGTGGCGAAAATTACGCTGATAACCCGCAAAGCTTATGGAGGCGCTTATGATGTTATGTCGAGCAAGCACATTGGCGGGGATGTAAATTTTGCCTATCCGACTGCTGAAATTGCAGTGATGGGACCCGAAGGCGCCATCAATATATTATACCGTGGAAAATTCAGCGACGAAGAAAGAGTTGCGGCAGTTGAAGATTACCGCGTAAAGTTTGCAAACCCATACAGGGCTGCAGCGCTTGGATACATTGATGAAATTATAATGCCTCAGGATACACGCTATAAAATAATACAGGCGCTTAACATGACACAAAATAAGCGGAAATCGAATTTACCACGAAAACACGGAAATATTCCCCTGTAATCAAAATGAGTGGAACAAACTGTGTCCTGAATTCGTACAAGATTTCGAATAAACGAAGAAGGGAGGTGAGCAATGCAAAGGGAATATATTAAAAATTATCTGTTGATTTCAGGAATTACCCTGATAGTGATCGGAATTCTCATTATTGCAATGCTTTCGGATCCAATGCGATATGTAGGAATTATTTTCCTGATTTTTGCAATTATTTTAATTGCAAGTTTTAATTATTTAAAGCTCCGTAACTCTGAAGACGGTAGGCTAAGAAGCCGGACCCGTGATCAAATTCTTAAACATCAATTTCGAAAATAATTTTAAAAAGCCAGTGAAAGCTGGCTTTTTTGTTTTTATATACCATGAGCTTTCCCAAAGTTTTTTTTAGTTTAATAAAACTTTGGGAAAGCTTTAATACATTTGCCACCAAATCAGTAGATAAAAAATACCAACTATGATCGAAAGCCAGTCATCAGTAAAACCCGGAAGTAATATTTTGGTAAGAAAAGCTTCAGGAGTTGAAGAACCATTTGATAAGTATAAACTGGAGCGCTCATTGAGAAACGCAGGTGCAGACAACGATTTAGTAAACGAAATTGTTGGAAATATAGAGAATTGGATATCGGACGGCCTCACTACAAAAAAGATATATTCCCGTGCTTTTTCGCTGTTAAGGAGAAAGGAGACCGGTGTTGCAATTCGGTATAAATTAAAACAGGCAATAATGGAGCTAGGCCCAAGCGGATATCCCTTCGAGGATTTTATCGGGCACCTGTTCGATAAACAAGGATATGAAGTAAAAGTTGGCCAGATTCTGGAAGGTCATTGTGTAACACACGAAATGGATGTGATTGCAACCGAAAATAAAATCCAGCATTTGGTTGAGTGCAAATACAGCAAAGATCAGGGAAAACAAATAAGCGTACAAGTGCCGCTTTATGTACGTTCCCGCATTAACGACATTATAAAAAAGAGAAAAGAATCTCCTGAATATGTCGGTTTTTTATTTTCAGGCTGGGTAGTTACAAACACGCGATTCTCCTCTGATGCTTTACAATATGGGAAATGCAGCGAATTGCATCTTCTGGGTTGGGATTACCCATACGGCAATGGTTTGAAAGACATCATTGAAAAGTTGAAAATATATCCGGTAACAATACTTAGCCAGCTTACAAAGGATGAAAAACAAACTCTTTTGAACAAGGGAATTGTAATCTGCCTGCAGCTGTTTAACAATCAGGAAATTCTTGATTCGCTGGAGTTAAGTAAAACAAAATACATTGCACTGGAGA
>JAUYTA010000365.1 GCA_030695265.1 Bacteroidota bacterium | reverse complement strand
TCGAAGGATCGGTAGCTTTGGAAATACCATTTAAGATGATTTCTTCCGCTGTCATTCCACATGCCATTGCAGTTAGCAATTCGCGATAATACAGAAAAATGTGATCTTTATTTTTTTCAAAATGAAGACCAACTGCCAATTGAATACCATCGTGACCTGCATAAGGTGCATGATACGACCAGCCAATGGCCTGCTTCAGGTAATTCGGAGCTTTTTCATCAATTGCCCGACCTAAAGTCATCAATCGGAACCATTTTTCAAGTGTTTCTTTGGGAGTTGTTTTAATCGAAAATACAATTGGAACTGTATTCATAAAGCAAATTTTAATTTATTAAGGTTATACTTCGCGATCAATATTGAATTCTTCAAGAATGTCTGCTATTCGCCGCAGGAAAGCCCCGCCCATAGCACCATCTATAACTCTATGATCATATGATAAAGAAAGAAACATTTTGTGACGGACAACAATGGCGTCACCAGTTGGGGTTTCCATTACTGCAGGCTTTTTCTCGATGCTGCCTGTTGCAAGAATTGCAACTTGTGGTTGACTGATAATTGGGGTTCCTATTAAATTTCTGAATGAACCAAAATTAGTGATTGTAAAAGTTCCACCCTGATAATCTTCAACTGTAAGCTTATTTTTGCGCGCAGCTTCAGCCAACTGATTTAGATTTTTGGTCAGTCCAACCAGATTTTTTTGTTCCGCATTTTTAATAACCGGTACAACCAGATTTCCATCGGGTTTGGCAACAGCAATTGCAATATTTACATCTTTGTGGATGATTATTTTATAGTCGTCAACCGAAGAATTTAATAAAGGATACTCGGTAATTGCCCGTGCAACTGCCTCTGTAAAAATGGGCATATAAGTTATTTTCTCTCCGTATTTGGCGCTGAAGTCATCTTTTATTCGGGTGCGCCATAAAACAAGGTTGGTAACATCGGCTTCTACAACTGAAGTGACATGAGGAGAAACCTTTTTCGACATGACCATGTGATCGGCAATAATTTTCCGTACCCGATCCATTTCAATAATCTGATCAACCGATCCCAATAATGCAGATATTTTTGGTTGTTCCTGTTTTTCTTCGGTTTTTACTCCTGAAGTTTTAACCGGAGGAGAAACTTTTCCTTCCTTGCGTGCCTGAACATAGGAAAGAATATCCGATTTTTGAACTCTGCCGCTGAGTCCGGAGCCTTTAATTGATTCCAGTTCACTTAAACTTACCTGCTCTGATTTGGCTATTGATTGAACCAATGGAGAATAAAACCTGGTTGATTTTGTTTCGTTATTTTCTTCAACAGGTGCTGGTTCGGTGACTTCAAGGAATTTAACAACTTCTTTTTCTACTGATTTGGCGGTTAAGGTTTGTGCAGGTTCCTTTTCCGTCGTTTTTTTAGATTCAGACTCAACTTCCTCAATTACAGCATCGTTTTCGGATTCGTCATCATCTTCAGTAGTTATAATAACAACGGTTTCACCGACCGGAACCAATGCATTTACCTCAAAAAATATTTTCTTTATAATACCTTCAACCGGTGAGGGAATTTCTGAATCAACCTTATCAGTTGCAACTTCAAAAAGTGATTGATCTTCTTCAATTTGATCGCCTTCCTTGACGAACCATTTGGTGATGGTAGCTTCCTGAACGCTTTCGCCCAGTTTAGGCATCTGGATTTTAAATTCTGACATACTTACCTTTATTTAACATTAAGAATTTCAAGTTTTCAAACTAACTAATTAACAAGAAACAGATTGAAAAGTTCAACAATGCAAGCCAAATAAAGTAACAGATTAATCTTTTGGTTTATATTTAAATAAGTCGTGTTTTGGCCAACTATTAACCGAGTGTTCTATTTTCCCCATCATATAATTGATGTAATATGGTAGTTTAGGTCCTTTCCAACTACTTGAATTGATGATAACTACCCATGAAAATCCATTGCTCTGCCGTTTCATAATAGCAGATGTTCCGGCCATACTCCCGGTTCTGATCCAATCACCGTTATCTTTTACTGTTTTCCAACCCAATGGTCCTCTAAACAGCTTATTTTCAACCATCTGATCAATTAAATGGCCTTTGAACATATCAGGAACATTTTTGAAACCATCGATCATCACCAATAGCTTTGCCAGTTCAACCGATGAAGCAATCCAGCCACCGGCAGGCCCCAGCAACTCAATAGGATTGCCACCATAAGCTTTTGGAACCATTCTTCCTGATCCGTCGAAACATGGAACTAGTTGATTAACATCCGATTCATAGTATTTCACTTCATTAAACCTACGATCTGAAAGATAGCTTCGGCCAATGTGCATATCAGTAATTCCAATAGGTCTAAGTACTTCATTACGAACATATTTCTCGTAATTTTGACCTGAAACTGCCTCAATAACTTTT
>JAUYTA010001021.1 GCA_030695265.1 Bacteroidota bacterium | reverse complement strand
ACTGCGACTTTTCTGACCACTGCGACTTTTCTGACCACTGCGACTTTTCTGACCACTGCGACTGATCACTGTTCCACATTCCGTGCAATTTTCAAAAAAACCTCGTCCATATTTTTTGCTGAATATTGTTTTTTCAGATTTTCGGGTGTGTCGAGGGCTTCAATCCGGCCATTGTTCATGATAGAAACACGGTTGCAATATTCGGCTTCGTCCATGTAGTGTGTGGTTACAAAAACGGTGATGCCCCGATCGGCTGCCTCGTAAATCAAGTCCCAGAATTTACGCCGGGTAATTGGGTCAACACCGCCGGTAGGTTCGTCTAAAAACACAATCTTTGGGTCATGAAAAATAGCGACCGAAAAAGCCAGTTTTTGTTTCCAACCCAGTGGCAGCGAGCCAATCAGCGTGTCTTTTGATGATTCGATATCTAGATTTTTAAGCAGAATGTCCTGTTTGGCTTTTCGGTTCTTGGGCGAAATGCCATAAATTCCGGAGAAAAACCGGATGTTTTCGGCTATTGTCAAGTCTTCGTACAAAGAGAATTTCTGGCTCATGTAACCGATGTTTCGTTTTACTTTTTCCGTCTCCTTGTAAATGTCGAATCCAGCCACTTTTGCTTCACCCGAAGTAGGAGAGGAGAGCCCGCACAGAATCTTCATGGCGGTTGTTTTTCCGGCACCGTTGGCTCCCAGAAACCCGAATATTTCACCCTGATACACATCAAAATTCAGATGATCGTTGGCTACGAACGAACCGAATTTTTTGACAAGATTGCGTACTTCAATTACTTTCAAGCCTCCCCCTGCCCCCTCCGAAAGAGGGGGTAAAAAACCGGTATCTGGAGATTTATTTTTAGACATTGTAACAAGCGTTTAAAAAAGCTAAAATGTTCAGAATCTTCAATTCCCCAAAGTCTCCCCTACGGGGAGATTTAGAGGGGTTTTTCTCCCTTCCCTATTTAGGGGAAGGGTTGGGGATGGGGCTTCATTCTTCAATTCCAAGAAGCACCATAAACACATCTTCAATGGTGGGTGCAATGTCAAAGACCTCCAGATTTTCATGATCTTTTTTCATCAGGAAGTTTTCGAATTCAGTGGCTTCCACCTCATCATCTTTTCCGGTTACGTGGAGATATTGTCCGAATGCGAATGCCGAATCTGTTTTTTCGTACGAGCGTAAATCCTGAATCAGGCGGTGCATCTGGTTCGACCGGATCGCATACAATTTCCGGGTATAACCATCAACCAAATTTCGCGGAGTATCAATATCGAGAACTTTCCCTTTCTGCATCAAGGCTACCCGATTACAAAGAGTCGCCTCATCCATGTAAGGCGTCGAAACCAGAATCGTTATTCCTTTCTGCTGAAGTTTTTTCAGCATTTCCCAGAATTCCTTGCGAGAAACAGCATCAACTCCAGTGGTTGGTTCGTCGAGAATCAGGATTTCGGGTTTATGAATCAACGCGCACGACAACGCCAGTTTTTGCTTCATTCCTCCTGAAAGTTTTCCGGCCAGGCGGTTTTTGAAAGGCTCAATCTGAACATAAATATCCCGAATCAGTTCGTAATTTTCAGCAACTGTGGTTTTAAAAACGGTCGCGAAAAAGTTGAGATTTTCTTCCACCGTCAAGTCCTGATACAACGAAAATCGTCCCGGCATGTAGCCGACCATATTTCGGATTTTCTTATAGTCTTTGATGACATCGAAACCGTTCATGGTTGCCGTGCCTTCATCCTGAATAAGCAAAGTCATCAGAATGCGCATCAGAGTAGTTTTGCCTGCACCATCCGGGCCAATCAGGCCAAACAGTTCGCCTTTC
>JAUYTA010001018.1 GCA_030695265.1 Bacteroidota bacterium | reverse complement strand
ACCGGAATGCCACTCGCCGGAATTCTTGAAAGTATTCAGAAGGGGATGGGCGGAACCCTTGGTTTTGTGGCCACAGTGGTAGGTTTGGGCGCTATTTTTGGCCAAATGCTCGAAAGTTCGGGAGGAGCCGAATCGATGGCGCGTTATCTTGTGAAAAAATTTGGCGAGAAGCGGGCTCCTTTTGCGATGGTGCTGACCGGATTTTTTGTTGGCATTCCAGTTTTTCTGGATGTCGGTTTCATCATTCTTGTTCCCATTGTGTACGCGCTTTCGCGTGACACAAAAAAATCGGTTCTCTACTACGGAATCCCTTTGCTTGCCGGACTTGCTGTCACCCATTCGTTTATTCCGCCAACTCCAGGGCCGGTTGCTGTGGCCGAAATCATCAACGCCGAATTGGGTTATGTGATTCTTTGGGGGTTTATTCTTGGCTTGCCCATCGCCATTGTGGCCGGACCGGTTTTTGGCCGCTACATCAGTAAAAAAATAATTGTTTATCCTCCTGAAAATATTGGCGTAATTCATCCTGAAACAAGAAAAGATTTGCCATCTTTTGGTTTGATTATCAGTATTATTGCCATTCCTTTGTTTCTGATTCTGCTTGCAACTGTCACCGATGTTTTGGTTAAGAAACAGATCATTTCAGCCGGTATAATTCCTGATATACTTGGCTTTATCGGGCATCCGTTTGTCGCCTTAACTTTTGCCACTCTAATTTCAATTTATTTTCTCGGCATAAAAAAAGGGTTCAACAAAAAGGAAATCCTCGACCTGACCACCAAAGCGCTTGGGCCTGCCGGAATCATCATTTTGATTACCGGAGCCGGTGGTGTTCTGAAACAGATATTGGTTGACAGCGGTATTGGCAAAATGATGGCCGAATCAATTGCCGATTCATCGTTGCCGCCGGTTTTGCTTGCATGGGTGCTGGCTGCAATTGTTCGGGTTACGCAAGGTTCAGCCACCGTAGCGATGATTACAGCAGCAGGAATTATGGCCCCGGTTCTGGAAGTCTTTAGTTTATCTCCAACACACACAGCCCTGGTTGTACTTGCCATTGCATCAGGCGCAACCCTATTGTCTCATGTTAACGACAGCGGCTTCTGGCTGGTTGGTAAATACTTTGGAATGACCGAAAAACAAACACTTCAATCCTGGACAGTCATGGAAAGCATCATCTCAGTTATGGGATTGATATTGACT
>JAUYTA010001013.1 GCA_030695265.1 Bacteroidota bacterium | reverse complement strand
TGCCGGTAATACTTTCAAATTTGCCAGGGTTAATTTGTTTGCCTGAATTGGTTTTCAAATAAGCAGTTACAGCCTCGGCCAATGGATGTTCCGATTGTGATTCGATGGCAAAAAGAATTTGTTCCAGTTCTGTTTTTTCGTCACCGGAAATATTCCATTCGATATCGGTTACAGCCGGTTTGCCTTCGGTAATGGTTCCGGTTTTATCGAGAACAATCGCGTTCACCTTGTGCGCCAATTCGAGGCTTTCGGCATCTTTAATCAGGATTCCATTTTCGGCGCCTTTGCCCATGCCAACCATAATGGCAGTTGGTGTTGCAAGTCCAAGCGCACACGGGCAGGCAATAACCAGCACCGAAACCATCGCCAACAATGCTTGTGTTATGGCATCTTCACCGCCTAAAATCATCCAGGTTACAAAAGTTAATACTGAAATCGTCATCACAACAGGAACAAAAATTCCGGCGATTTTATCTACCAGTTTTTGCACCGGAGGTTTGCTCCCCTGCGCCTGCTGAACCATTTTAATGATCTGCGCCAAAATGGTTTCGCCGCCCACCTTTTGAGCTACGAAAGCAAAACTTCCCTTTTGGTTGATGGTTCCGGCAAAGACCTTTCCGCCCTTTTCTTTTTCAACCGGAAGTGATTCGCCGGTTATGGTGCTTTCGTCGATGAACGATGAGCCTGAAATGATTTCGCCGTCAACAGGGATTTTATCGCCGGGTTTAACCCGAATTTTATTGCCAATAACGACCTGCGAAATCGGTATTTCCATTTCCTGACCATTCTCCCGAATCAGATTGACGGTATTCGGCTGTAACCCTATGAGCTTTTTGATCGCCGATGAAGTGTTCGATTTTGCCCGTTCTTCAAGCACTTTTCCCAACAGAATGAAGGCGATTATTACGGCCGATGCCTCGAAATATACGTGGGCATGTTGGCCGCGCTCGTGCCAGAATTCAGGAAAAATTGTACTGAAGGTGCTGAACAACCAGGCGATTCCGGTACTTAAAGCAACCAGCGTATCCATGTTTGCCTTTCCGTGTCTGGCCTG
>JAUYTA010001011.1 GCA_030695265.1 Bacteroidota bacterium | reverse complement strand
AATTCAGGAAATTGTTCAATGATTCTATTGTCTGAATAATAACCGGTATTATTTGACAATTGATCTTAAAATTGAAAAAAATACAGAAAGATAAAGGAATAAGCACCTGATTTTTTATGCAATTCAGGATAATTGATCATGCTGTCACCTTTTGAAAACAGGTAATTCATCGAATCCCTGTGATTGATGACTTTTAAAAAATACCCATCATTGCTGAGAGAACCGGCCAAAGCATCCACGCAATTATTCGAAAGGTCGCGATAATTGATCAATTTATCGGTGATCCTTCTTTTTTTTTCCACATCAAAAAAACTGAAAGTAATGGTATCCGATTGATAAATATCACGTTTGAAAATGGCTACTGTATCAATGTTTTCGGGCATTATAAACATGGCAGGTTTCAGTATTTCCACCTGAATGGAGCTCATATTGTAAGTGGTTACACATGAAGATGCGAAACCCAGAATTGCTATCAGTAAAAAGAAAAAAAATCTACTATTCATAGTTCATCGAATTTAGCTTTGCCAATTCGATTTTTCGCTTTG
Organism: Bacteroidota bacterium; assembly: GCA_030695265.1. Taxonomy (GTDB): domain Bacteria; phylum Bacteroidota; class Bacteroidia; order Bacteroidales; family Prolixibacteraceae; genus Aquipluma. Next base: position 496 of record JAUYTA010001011.1, on the reverse strand, counting down.
CCAGAACGGCTGAATATTTCCTGATAATTTTATTTTCATCCGCAAAAGCAGGAGAGGAGCTGATTTTTGACGCCTTGTTGTTAAGCTCAGCCGCTGCTTCAATATTACCGTCCATTTCGCTTGCAATGGCAAGATTATAGAGCGCATGAATTTTATGGCGTTTGTTTTTGGTTTCGGTATATTTTTTCCACAAATCTGATGCTTCTTCCCATTTGTTCATTTTTGCAAGTCCGGCAGCTTTCATAAAATCAGCCTGATTGTTCGATATAGTATTTCGGTAAACGGTGGCCCAGTATGGAATTATATTTTTCGAATAATTTACGCCCACCAAACCAGCCGCAATTTGTATGGCCGCTTTTTTATCCGGAATTCTGGAAGCCAAATAGTTTTGGTTGCTATCAAAACCATCCCAGTAAACCGTGTCAACCAGTGAGGTATGACTAATCATCCGGTTTTTCGAAACATCAAAAATTGTCCAGATACTGGCAGTTACAAC
>JAUYTA010001009.1 GCA_030695265.1 Bacteroidota bacterium | reverse complement strand
GTAATAAAAATGCATCAGTTTGTAACGTTCGGTGGCAATTCCATAATGCCGTTTTACCATGTGTACCGACGGATATTCGTAATAGGTGTAATAAACCGCATCGCGCCATTCGCCGGGTTCTCCTGAAACCAGTTTGCGGAAGGATTCTCCCTGAATGTCTTTCTGAATTTCGACGCCGGCGTAATCGAGAAAAGTTGGAGCAAAATCAAGGTTTTGAACCAATTTATTGATTGTTGTTCCTGCCTTTATTTCTTTCGGATAGCGTATTAACAATGGGGTACGGAAAGACTCTTCGTACATGAAGCGTTTATCAAACCAGCCATGTTCGCCCAAATAGAAACCCTGATCGGAGGTATAGACCACAATGGTATTTTCAGCCAATCCGTTTTTATCGAGGTAATCGAGTAATTCGCCCACTCCATCATCAACCGACTTTATAGTGCGCAGGTAATCTTTGATGTAGCGGTTGTATTTCCATTCTGCCAAAGCTTTTCCTGTAAGTTTTGCTTTCAGAAATTCCTGATTTTCGTTTTCGTAGGCATTCATCCAGTTGGCGCGCTGTTCCGGATCCATCCGTTTCAGATCACGAACAAAATCGGTAGAATCTCCCTTCGGATCAACAATTAGCTTAAAGTCGTGTCCCCATATTCCATGTCCGTCAATTTTCATTTCCTGTGTTTTTGCAGCAGTTCCACGTCCGGCGTAATCATCGTAATAATTTGCCGGAGGTATAAACGTAGTGTCGTCGTATAAATTCACATATTTTGGGGCTGGCAACCAGTTGCGGTGCGGCGCTTTCTGGTGATACAACAAGCAAAAAGGCTTGGTTCTATCGCGCATTTCGCTCAGCCATTTCAGGGCATATTCTGTGGTAATTTCGGTACAATAACCCGGAATCCGTTGTCTCACACCATTAATCAGGAAATCAGGATTGTAATATTGACCTTGTCCGGGTAAAACCATCGAATAATCAAAACCCTGCGGCAGACCATCCAGATGGATTTTTCCAATCATGGCAGTTTGGTAACCCGCGTTTTGCAATTGCTTGGGGAAATTGTCCTGATCCCAATTGAACGGGAACATGTTATCCACTTTCCCATTTACAAAACTGTGCTTTCCGGTGAGCATTACAGCACGACTGGGTGCACAAATTGAATTGGTAACACAAGCCCGCGTAAAAATGGCCCCTTCTTTTGCAATCCGATCGATGTTCGGAGTCTTGTTCAGTCCATGCCCGTAAGCGCTGATGGCCTGATAAGCATGGTCGTCGCTCATGATGTAAATGATGTTCGGACGGGTTTGTTTTGGAGCCTGATCTTTGCACGATGGCAGAATAGCCGCCGAACAAAGGCCGAGAATGGGTAAAAGGTTTGTTTTGTTCATCTATAAATTATTGAATGGTTACTTTTAATTGTTGTCGTTGTTATAGTTGTTATAGTTGTTGTAATGGTTGAATGGCTGAATGGTTGAATATAAAATAATCTGCTCCAAGCTGTTAGCTGCTTGCGACTAGTTTTCGAAAACTGAGACTAGCAACTGTGACTGAGACTGTGACTGTGACTGAGACTGCAAACTGCAACTGATCACTTTTTACTGCACTCTTCCCGGTTCCCTCCGGTTTTTGCCCGGCGCTTTCTGAATATCATCGCCCAAATCTTCGCGGGCCTCATCTGCCAGTTTCTTCAGTTCGGCAACCACTTCAGGATAGAATTCTTTCACATCAAATCTTTCACCCGGATCGCGGCGGAGATCGTACAAGCCTTCTTCGTGTGCAAAGTTTTCATTTGTCGCTCCCGGAAATCCATCTGCTCCAGGTTTAAATCCTATATACGTGCGTCCGGGATGGGCAAACACGAGTTTCCAGTCGCCTTTTCGTACTGCTTCCAAACTGTTTTTGCGGTAATAATATAGGAATGATTCACGTGGATTGGCATTTTCATCGCCCAATAGAAGTGGCAAAATATTTACACCGTCAATCTTTTTCTCCGGAAGTGGCGATTTAGTAATTTCAGCCACAGTTGGCAAAATATCAATGGTTGAAGACAGTTTATTGCAAATTGTCCCTTCCTGAATT
>JAUYTA010001006.1 GCA_030695265.1 Bacteroidota bacterium | reverse complement strand
TCAGGAAATGCTGAATGTACTTGGCGTTTCAACGCTGGATGAATTGATGAGCCAAACTGTTCCTGAAAATATCAGGTTGAAAAATCCGCTTAATCTTGAAGACGGATTGACTGAACGTCAGTATTTCCGCAAGATTCTGGCACTGGCTTCAAAAAATAAAGTCTATAACACCTACATCGGTATGGGTTATTACGACACCATTACCCCGGCAGTTATTCTCCGGAACGTGCTCGAAAATCCGGTTTGGTACACCAGTTACACACCCTATCAGGCAGAGATCTCGCAGGGACGTCTCGAAGCTTTGCTGAATTTTCAGACCATGGTTTGCGATTTGACCGGAATGCAACTTGCCAATGCGGGATTGCTCGATGAAGCGACTGCCGCCGCCGAAGCCATGGTGATGATGATGAACTCGCGTTCGCGGGCAAAAGCAAAATCGGGCGCAAACATTGTATGGGTGGACGAAAAAATCTGGCCGCAAACATTGGATGTGCTCATTACTCGCGCCAATCCGCTGGGCATCGAACTGAAAGTTGCCGACTGGAAGAACTTCGAACTGGATGAAAATACATTCGGAGCAATCGTACAATACCCCAATTCCGACGGACAAATCATTGATTATTCGTTGCTGGTGAAAGCTGCCCACGAAAAAGAAATATTTGTTTCTGTGGCTGCCGATTTGTTGGGTTTATCAATCCTGACTCCTCCGGGAGAATGGGGTGCAGATATTGTTTTTGGAAATTCGCAACGCTTTGGTGTTCCAATGGGTTATGGCGGTCCTCACGCTGCGTTCTTTGCATTAAAAGACGAATTTAAACGAACCATGCCTGGCCGTATCATTGGCGTTACCAAAGATGCTTTCGGGAAACGTGCACTTCGCATGGCACTTCAAACCCGCGAGCAGCACATCAAGCGCGAAAAAGCAACCTCCAATATTTGTACTTCACAAGCTTTGCTGTCGAACATGGCTGGATTTTACGCCGTGTATCACGGTCCTGAAGGTATCACCCAAATTGCAACCCGCATCCATTGCATCGCGGCTTTGCTCGAAAAAGAAATTTCAGCTTTGGGATATCCGCAGTTAAACAGCAACTATTTCGATACCATACGTTTTGACCTGCCGCGTCACGTAAAACGCGAAGACATTGAATGGTTGTCGCTCGAACTGGAAATGAATTTCCGCTATTTCGAAAATGGCGAAGTGGGACTGAGCATCGACGAAACCACCAACCTCGACGACATCAACTGGATTTTGGAAGTGTTTGCAAAAGCGGCCAACAAACCATTTGTCCGGATTACCGAATACCCTAATCTCTGTACCGTTCAACCTGAATTACTTCGGACTTCCACTTTTATGCAACAGGAAGTTTTCAACAAATACCGTTCAGAAACAGAGATGGTGCGTTACATCAAAAAACTCGAACACAAAGATATTTCGCTCACACATTCAATGATTCCGCTTGGTTCGTGTACCATGAAACTGAATGCGGCTACCGAAATGCTGCCGTTAAGCTGGATTGAATTTGGCGGAATCCACCCGTTTGTACCGAAAAATCAGGCGCGCGGCTACCACGAAATGATGGAAGAACTCCGTCGCGATTTGGCCGAAATTACCGGTTTTGCTGATGTCAGCCTTCAGCCAAATTCAGGAGCAGCAGGCGAATATGCCGGATTGATGGTGATCCGTCAGTATCACCTCAGCCGTGGAGATAATCACCGCGATGTGGTGCTGATTCCTTCGTCGGCTCACGGAACCAACCCTGCCAGCGCTGTAATGGCGGGTATGAAAGTAGTAGTTACGCCTTGCGACGAACGTGGAAACATCGACGTAGAAGCATTGCGCCAGAAAGCCGAAGAATTTAAAGATACGCTTTCGTGTTTCATGGTGACTTATCCTTCAACACATGGTGTTTACGAATCGTCGATCACCGAATTGTGCGAAATTATTCATTCGCATGGCGGTCAGGATTACATGTACGGCGCCAACAGGAACGCTCAGGTTGGGTTGACCAATCCGAGCCGCATTGGCGCTGATGTTTGTCACCTGAATTTGCACAAG
>JAUYTA010001005.1 GCA_030695265.1 Bacteroidota bacterium | reverse complement strand
TTATGTGCTGAAACACATCCGAAACAAGAACCTGACCGACGAAAAACTCTTCAACTGCCTGCTTTGCGGACGATGCCAGCCCGATTGCCCCGTTGGACTGGAACTGAATAATTTACGCATGACACAGCGCATTGAATCGACCAAAGAATACAACTCTTCGTACGAATACCTGAAGAACGGACCGGTGGTTGTCAGCCCGCAAACTGAAGTGATTTATTTCGCCGGATGTATGACGCACCTCACCCCTGCCATCATCAAATCAATGAAGGAAATTTTCGCTGTGGCCGGTGTGAAATACTGGTTCATGGACGAAGACAAGACCGCTTGCTGCGGACGGCCGCTGATGCAGGTCGGACAATACGAAGCGGCTAAAAAGCTGATTGAACACAACCGTGAAAAGATAATGGCTTCAGGAGCTAAAAAACTGGTGGTCTCCTGCCCCATTTGTTACAAAGTATTCAGGGAAGATTACGCTTTGCCGGGCATTACCGTTCAACACCATTCTGAATTTTTACTTGAACTGATGGCGAACAAACGCCTGCCAATAAATAAATTACCGCTTCGGGTTGTTTATCACGATCCATGCGAATTGGGTCGCGGAAGTGGAATCTATCACCAGCCACGTTTGCTTTTGGATGAATATGCCGAAGTAATTCCGATCAAGAATGAGAAAGAAGCGGCTTTCTGCTGTGGCGGAAGTTTGGCCAATATCAAGATTCAAATGAACGAGCGCAACCAGATACGCGACAAAGCCATGGACGAATACCTCAGCTATCAGCCAGACGTATTGGCAACCGCTTGTCCGTTGTGCAAAAAAACCTTCGCCAAAAGCCGCGATTTACCTGTACACGACATCGCCGAAATTGTTTGCATGGCCATCAGCCAGAAAAACGCTGCGCACACCGGCATTGTCAAGACCGGGAAAGACTTGAAAATGGAGTTGTGGGGATGAAATAGTGGTCGCAGTGGACAGGTAACGCATTTCAAACCGGGCAGGGTTAGTCGTTATATTCTTTACTGTCTTTATCTGCATTATTTTTTACCTACCACCCTTTTTCGATAATTTCTGGGCGAAATGCCCATCTTTTTCTGAAAATCTTTCGAGAAATAATACGGATCAGAATATCCCATTAAAAACGAAATCTCCTTAATTTTCACTTTGCTGAAATCGAGGTATTCGCAGGCTTTGGTGATTTTTAGGTGCGAAAAATAGCTCGACGGGCTGTATCCTGTTTTTTTACGAAACAAAGTTGTAAGGTACGAAGGTGAATATCCGGCCTCTTCGGCGATTTCATCCAGACTTATTTTTTTGTCGAGGTTTTGTTCCATAAACTGAATAGCGTGACTAATTCCGGGATTTTGTTCTTCCATCAAATCGTCGCTGGTTCGGCTGGCGTAAATAAAAGTGGCCAGCAAATGCCCGAAACAAAGGTTGATGTATTGATAATTCGCGTTGTAAAAACCTTTGGTCAGATTACTGAACAACTCATCGAAAAGCATCATCCGGTTGGCCACCAAATTATTGACCGATGGGATCAGGTCGCGCACCACCGTAAAATCCTTTTCCATGATCTTGCTTTTTTCGCCATTGAACTTGCAGGTTAAAAAAACAGAAGGATCAGTTTCGCCGGTTTGTATCTTGAATATAAATCCCTGCGGAATGATACAATACTGATTTTGGGTGAAAGGAACCAAATCTCCTGAAATTTGAATGATGCCGCCGCCTTTGGTACAAAAGATCAGTTGGTGGTCTTCCAGCTTAACCTGATCGGACCAAAGTGTATTGGATTTTACCAATATCTCGGCCAACTCGCACAAATACAAGTCTTTGGTAAGCGGATTGTTTTTCTGCTCATCAATGATAAACGTGGGTAGCTTGAAAAACCGTTTTTTAATGATCATGGTATTGAAGATTGTTCTTTCAAAAAAAGTAATATTTTACATCTTTATCAAAGAAAATACTATTTTTTGTTGATTTTGTAGCAACTACTTTTGAATCACTTTAAAATCTAAAACTCAAATCATGAACGAATTATTAATCAAACTGGCTGAGTGTATTGAATTTGGCAAGATAAACATGGCTTCTCCGTATCCTCCGCAAATGAAAGGACAGGAAGGAGCCGATGAAATTACCCGCCGCGCCCTTGAGGAAGGTGTTCCTCCGCAGGATATTTTAACAAATGGTCTGATGCCCGGTATGGAACGGATAGGAATGAAGTTTCGCGAAAATAAGGTTTTTGTTCCGCAGGTACTGATGTCGGCGAAAGCCATGAGTACGGCCATGCTTCATCTGAAACCTCATTTTTTATCAGGAGCCGCCAAACAAAAGGGAACTTTTATCATTGGAACTGTTTTGGGCGATTTGCACGATATCGGCAAAAACCTGGTTGGAATGATGGTGGAAGGAAACGGATACAAGGTAATTGATCTGGGCACCGATGTTGGTTCCGAAAAATTTATCGAAGCTGTTAAGGAATACCCAAATGCAGTGGTTGGATTGTCGGCATTGCTGACCACCACGATGGTAAATATGGAAAAGATAACTCGTGAAATTAAGGAAGCAATGCCCGGAACGCTTGTTACCATTGGCGGAGCTCCTGTTAACAACGATTTTTGCTCAAAAATAGGCGCCGACAATTATTCACCCGATCCGCAGGGCGTCGTTGAATATCTGAACAGTAAAATAGCCTAATATGTACGGACTTTCATTGATCAAACAGGCAATCAGCCTCAAACCTGTTGCTCGCATTCCATGGGTTCCTTTTGTGGGCGTTCATGGTGGATATTTAATCGGAGTGGATGCCGAAGAATACCTGAAATCATCCAAACACATGATTGCCGGACTAAACAAGGCCATCGAATTGTACAAACCAGATGGGATTCCGGTCAGTTTTGATTTACAGCTTGAAGCCGAAATTCTGGGATGCAAATTGAAATGGGCGAAGGAAAATCCGCCCGCAGTGGTTTCGCATCCATTGGTTGAAGGAACGCTGCTTGGCTCATTGAAAATTCCTGAAGCGCACGAAGGCCGGATTCCGCTTGTTTTGGAAACAACCCGTGCATTGCGTGCCAGCCATCCTGAAATTGCTTTGTACGGACTGATTACCGGTCCGTTTACACTTGCACTGCACTTGCTGGGCACCGATATTTTCATGAAGTTGTTTGACGATCCGGAATATGTGATGGAGGTGATGAATTTTTGTACCGATGTAGCCATCAAATATTCAGAAATGCTGATCGATGCCGGATGTGATGTAATTGCTGTGGTTGATCCGATGACCAGCCAGATTGATCCGCTGTCGTTCGAAACTTTCGTGACTCCTTTTGCAAGCCGCATTTTTGATTTTGTGCGCGAAAAACAAAAGCTGAGTTCATTCTTTGTTTGCGGCCATGCCCAGCAAAACATTGAAGCAATGTGCGATTGCCGTCCCGATAATATTTCGATCGATGAAAATATTCCGCTCGAATTTGTGAAAGAAATTGCACTGGCAAAAAATATCAGTTTCGGCGGAAACATGAAACTGACCGTGGTTTTGCTAATGGGCGATGCTGACGATGCAAAACAGGATGCCTTGGCTTGCATGGATTCAGGCGGAAACCTGGGATTTATTCTGGCTCCGGGATGCGATTTGCCGATGCAGACACCTATCGAAAATATTCAGGCAGTTTCCGAACTTGTTTTCAGTCAGTATCTTCAGGATGTTACCCGAAATCTGGAGAAGAAGGAAAGCAATCTGGACATCATGAACATGAAGGATTACGGGCAGTCTGACAAAGTGATTGTCGATATCATTACCCTCGATTCAGAATCCTGTGCGCCGTGTCAATACATGGTTGAAGCGGTAAAAAGAATTGCTCCTCATTTCGATGGAGTTGTTGAATGGCGCGAACATCCGATCAAAAAAATGGAAGCTGTGTCGTTCATGTCGTCGATGATGGTGAAAAATATTCCAACCATTTGTATTGATGGAAAAATTGTTTTCGTTTCGCAAATTCCGCCGCAAAGCCAGTTAATTGAGGCCATTCAGAAACGTATCAACGAAAAACTAAAACTCCGGATTAAATCGAAACGCAGCGAAATACTGATTCTGGGCGAAACGGAAAAAGAATGTGCCGAACTAGCGAAAAAGGTAAAACGTGCCATTGCAGAACTTGGTAAAAATATAACGGTGACAGTTGTTGCCGATAAAGTCCAGATGAATTCCTACGGAATAAAGAAAGGTCCGGCAGTTGTAACGGTGAACTACAAGATGAAATCATCGGCAACAGTTCCTTCGCTCGATGTAATCAAAGAATGGGTGAAAGAGATTTAAACAGTGCCTAAAGTGAGCTAAAGTTGGAAGTGCCTAAAGTTGGAGTTCAACGTAATCGCCTAAAGAATTTATAAAGTAATTCTATTTATATAGTATTCAACCCTTTCAGGGTTGAGACCTCATTCGTCTCATTTTCCGTCCCGATAGATCGGGACGGTTATTCAAATTTAACCCTTTCAGGATTTTCAAGGAGCAAAAGTCCGAAGGACTTAAATATGAATAACCTCCGGTAAAACCGGAGGTATTGAAATACAATCAATTAGGAACCCCGAAGTGGGTTCAACTTAATTAATAACTACATTCGTATAACTTTAGCCACTCACTATTTAAAACATTTTTTTATGAGCAACATAGTAAATGAAATACAAAAAGGTAAAATTCTCGTTTCGGATGGCGCCTGGGGAACTTTTCTTCAGCAAAAAGGATTGAAACCTTCTGAATGCCCGGAAGAATGGAATATTTCGAGGGCTGCCGATGTTTTTGACATTGCCAAAAGCTACGTGGATGCAGGCGCCGACATGATTGAAACCAACAGTTTCGGCGGAAATTATTTCAAGCTAAAAAATTACGGCTTCGAAGATCGTGTTTTCGAAATTAACAAAGCTGCTGCCGAAATCAGCCGGAAAGCTGCCGGTTCCGATCGGTTTGTGCTGGGTTCTGTGGGTCCGACCGGCA
>JAUYTA010000361.1 GCA_030695265.1 Bacteroidota bacterium | reverse complement strand
TACTGCCTGAGAACAATCAGAAGACATCCAACCATTTCACCATTGGGTAAAAAAAACTGTTCGGTTCATAACTTAAGTATTCCAGTTCGCTTTCTGAAAATAGCTGGAGGCGTCCCAGCAATGGGTGCAAAGTTTTTCTTTGGGTAACCCAATGGCCTCTACCAGGTCTTCCAGCTTTTGAAATTTCAGGGACGTAAGGAAACAAACCTGCATCTTGCCTTAGCAAATCTTCACCACTTCAATGCCCAATATTTGCCCGAGTTTTCCGATTTTGTCGGCAATATGTCCTACCCCAATCGCGCAATGGTGTGCCGGGCCCTGTTTCGACCATTCATTCATGAACCGTTTAGCTCCGACAGAAAAGCGGTACCTGCTGTTGGTATTCCCGATTTCAAGAACTGGTCCGGGAACCGATTCACCTTCGGCAACCAAAAGGAACAGGCCGTCTTTACCTTCAACCACCGACAATAAAGTAACCGAACCATGTTTTACGGTCATCTGGATGGACAAGCCTTTGCCCGGTTTTCCATGGTAAATGGGAAGCGGAACCAACTTAACAGGGCCTTGGGCAATGGCAAAATGTGCAGGGCCGTCGTGACCCAACATCACCACATCATCGTTGAAATCCATCAGGTAAAACTCTGAGAAGGAACCTCCGGCACCAAATTCGGCCATGATTTTCATGGCCTGTGCATTTTTCACTTCGCACTCGCCAGCTACCGGAATGTTTTTGCCGGTCAACAAGGTATTTCCGGCAATCACTGAAGTTACGATATTTTCGTAATCGTTGCCCGATTCCCCTTCATAATAATAAGCCATTGAACCCAGGTTGCGGTTTTGTACCAGTTTATCCAGTGCAAGCGAGGTGCGGGCCGCACGGTCTATTTCGGATGTTTCACATTCCGGAGCCACATCAAAAGCAGTGGCAAATTCCTGAATTTTTGTTTGAACTTCATCTTCGGTTGCTTCATCACGATACTTTTTCAGTTCGCACATTTCAAGTAATTCAATGTGAGTGCCGAATACTGCCGATTGTTTGGTGATGTCGGTGTAAACATCAAGCATTCCACCGTAATAATGGCCCAGCACACCAAGTCGGTTGTTACGCATGGCATTGGCCACGCGGGCTGCTGCTGTCCATGCTTCAATCTCGCGCCAGGCTTCCTGGTCTTGAAGGTACCCGGTTACAAAATCGTATTTGATTCCCGAACGATTGAATACGCTGGCAATCTCAGGAACAGAACACCCCTGGCAATGTTCGAGCCACACACCGGTCATTTTTCCACGGTCGCCAAGTTTGTTGAAAGCCTCGTAATCGAGTTCGGCAACCGGCTGAAGGTTCAAAATGATCACAGGAACTTTCAGCTTCTGAGCAATGGGTAATACTGTTGAGGAAAGCGCATACGTGGAAACATACAGGAACACTATTTCCACATCCTGCGATTTGAGGTAATCAGCAGCTTCGCGGGCTTTCACCGGATTGTCAACCATTCCGGCATCGGCCACCTCCACGCCAAAACCCTCAATTTTGCTTTTAATTTGTTCCTGGTAAGTTTTCAGATTGTCGAGCAATCCGTCGAATTGCGCCCAATAGGTATCAAGCCCAATTCCAAACAATCCCACTTTAGTCATCGTATGCTTCAATTTTTTTTATTTCTAATTGATAATTATTTCTTTTGCAAAACTTCGTCACACCCTACGGGTAACAGGTTCCATGTTTTTTACACAACTCAATAAATAGTAATACACGGTCAGGAGAAACATCATTTTGGATAATATGTGCCGGAGCAATCATATATCCGCCATCTTTCCCCAGAATGTTAATTTTTTCGATGATGTCACGCTCCAGTTCTTCATCGGTTCCGTTTGGCAACAAATCCTGCTGATCAATTGCACCCCAGAAAGCGAACTTGCTGCCAAAGTTGTCTTTCATGTCCTGAGGCAAATGCCCCGGAACGCCCGGCTGAACTGGGTTGAATACTTCAAATCCGATTTCGCGAATGTCGTCCAACAAAGCGGCCACGGCTCCATCGCAGTGCAAAATAGGAATAATATCGGGCTTGGCCAATTTAAACCGATCGACCATTTTTTTGTAGATTGGCTTCAGTTGATCGCGAAAAGTTTCTGGCGGAATAATCAGGCTCGTTTGAGTGCCAAAATCGTCGCCAAACCAGATGGCATCCACGCCCTTTTCAATCAGGCGTAACCCTATTTGAGTCTGGTATTCGGCACAGGCCTCGAACAACGGAACCACATAATCGGTCTCCATCATCATGTCGATCAGTAATTTTTCCATACCGACCAACTGATGCGCCAGCGAAAAGACCGTTACTTCAATGTCGCCAAATATCAGGTAATCGTTTTTGTATTTCTTCACCAAAGCCTCAGCATCACGGAAACGCCCCGGCGCGTCAGGATCAGGAAACTGAAAAGCATCAATATCTGCCTTCGT
>JAUYTA010000995.1 GCA_030695265.1 Bacteroidota bacterium | reverse complement strand
ATTGTGCGCATGTTGCAGCAAATACGGCGATGTTTCGTGAATCAGTTCGTTGGTATATTTTTCTTCCTGCATGTAGTTTCAATTTCGATATGCAAGAGAAACAAGTGGTTGGAAAGAAAGTTTTAGATATTAAACATCAATGATGTTCAGGTCTTTCGGATTCTGGCGACAATCCCAAATTGTATGGACTATAATTTGTTTGGGTTCTATCTCATACCAGATTATTTTTCGTTTGCCCATTTTGCAACGTCTTTGTCAATTTCTGATTGCTCACTAAAATTACCATCACAAATTTCTTTTTTTGAATCATTAATTTCTTGACGCTGTTCCGGAGTCAATTTAAGTATTTGTTGTTTAGAATTGGAGTCAATCATTCTTTTTATCTCACTTAGAAATGAGACATCATCGATTTCATTTATCCGATTAATAAGTGCTTTTTTTAATTGTAGAGTTGTCATATTTTTAAGTTTGTGCCTGTAAATTTAAAAATTTTCCTTGAAAAATAATTATAAAACGACCCAGTATGTGGTTGATCAATAATGATTCAAACCTCAATCTCACCCCTCAGATAAGTAACCGCTTTCCCGGCAATTAAAACACGATTGCCTGACAAAGTGCACCAAAGTTGTCCGCCTCTTTCAGAAAGCTGGAGTGCTGAAAATTCTGTTTTATTCAGTCTTTCAGACCAAAAGGGAACCAGCGAAGTATGTGCTGAACCTGTCACCGGATCTTCATCAATGCCCACTCCGGGAGCAAAGAAACGGCTAATAAAATCGACCTCAGTTCCTTTTGCAGTAACAATGACACCCCGTGCATCAGTTTGTTTCAGCAAATGAAAATTGGGTTTCATATTCCTGATTGTTTCTTCTGAGTCGAATAAAAGCAAATAATCGGTACGACCTTTAAGCATTGCCATTGGCTGCACACCCAGTGCTTCAGTAAAAACAGGATTGGGATCAACAGGCTGCACAAAATCAGCCGGAAAGTCGAGTTGCAACTTATCGTCAATTTTTCTGACAATCAGCATTCCGCTTTTGCTGTTGAACTCAATGTACGTTCCGGTGAAATTCAATTCATTGAAAAGAATATGTGCCGTTGCCAGTGTTGCATGTCCGCAAAGGTTTACCTCAGCTTTTGGCGTAAACCATCGGATGTGAAAATGGTCGCCTTCAGGAATAAAAAAAGCGGTTTCAGAGAGATTGTTTTCGGCAGCAATTTGTTGCATGGTTTCGTCTGAAAGCCATTCTGTCAATGGTATCACTGCTGCCGGATTTCCTTTGAACAACTCGGAAGCAAAAGCATCGGCTTGATAGATTTGAAGTTTCATTTCTTAAAATTTAACAGTCAGTTTCAAATTCACTTTCCTTTTGGTCAGGTAATTCGGTACGCCAAACAAGTCGCCCGTATTGTTGGCCACCCACAAGTACGAAATGGTATTGTTGATGCCCAGCAAATTGAACACTTCAAGGCTCAGCCACATGTCTTTGATTGAATTGAACGCTTTGTACCTGAAATCCTTGTGATCCTGATTGATCAGCACTTTGGAGAAGCCAAGGTCAATTCTCCTGTACGGAGGAATCCTGAATTGGTCCATGTAACGTTCCGAATTTGGCGGCCCGGTCGGAAGCCTCGAACCGTAAAATGCGGTAAGGTTCATTTTCCAGGTTGGATTTCCGGGGAAATAATCCTGAAAAAACACGCTGAAATTGAAACGCTGATCAGTTGGCCGCGGAATGTAACCATGTCCATCTTTCAGAATGTCCTCTTCCGTTTTCATAATTGAAAGGCTGGCCCACGATTCAATTCCACTTACAAATTCGCCGTTCACTTTCATATCCAAGCCGGTAGCATATCCGTTGGCGGTTTGATTGGGCAAATACCTTATGCGAACATTGTCAATCTGGTAAGGAGTGAGGTTTTTCATCACTTTAAAATAGGCTTCCGAACTGAATTTAAAAGGCCGGTCCCACGCCCGAAAAATATAGTCAGTTCCGAAAAGCACCTGGGTTGAACGCTGCGCTTTGGTATTCGGATAAATTAAGCCATTGCGGTCTTTCAACTCTTTGTAAAATGCGGGCTGGGTGTAAACTCCTCCTGAAAGATGGAACACAAAGTTGGCATTCCAATCGGGATAGTAGCGAAAAGCACCGCGCGGGCTCAGCAAAAATTCATCTGAAAACGACCAGTATTGCGCACGAATCCCTCCGGTAGCATACAACGCACCT
>JAUYTA010000993.1 GCA_030695265.1 Bacteroidota bacterium | reverse complement strand
GGTACAATCGGATCTTTGCGTTCTTTTACAGCTTCGATGAAATTGATCTGGTGAGGAATCTTTGTTTCGTAAGGACCTGCGTCGCCTTCAGCTTGTGCCGGTGGCAGAAATTTGTCGTCAGAAGCAAGGAAGTGTCCGCGTGATACTTCAATCCAGCCATCTTTTCCGGTAAATTTGACCCCTTTGGTATTCTTATCGTCAAAAGGTTCCGAAGTCAGGATGACACCATTGGCATATACAAATTTCATGTACTGAGTTCCGTCACCAATTGGCGAAATTTCTACCGGACCACTTTTGTCCATTCCAAGTCCCCATTGAGCAACGTCGAACATGTGAGCGCCCCAGTCGGTAGTGAAACCACCACCCATTTCTTTGTACCAGCGCCATCCGCCCCAGAATTTTTCGTTTTGTTCAGGATCAATAGAGATTGGCGGGTTCAATTGACTGTTGTAATGAATGGTTGATGGCAATGACGTCAGCCAAAGATCCCAGTTCAAATCGGCAGGAAGAGCTTCTTCGGGTAAATTATAAGGTGTTGGAGGAGCGCCAACATAAGCGTTTACAGTTTCAATCTCTCCGAGTGCACCCGACTGAACCAATTGAACAGCGTGCTGGAAATTCGGATCTGAACGTTGCTGGCTTCCAACTGCCAGAATGCGGTTTGTTTCGCGCACAACACGACGCAATTCCTGACCTTCTTTGATGGTGAAAGTCATTGGTTTTTCAAGATATACATCTTTGCCTGCCTTACATGCTGCAATGGCAATCATGGCATGTGAATGATCGGGTACGGCAATTACTACAACGTTGATATCCTCACGGGCCAGTAAGTCCTGGTATTTTTCGTAAGTCTGAATTTCAACAGGTTTCGTTGAAGTTGAGTAAAATTCTTTTACTTTTTTCTCGAAACGCTGACGTTTAACACCGTAAACATCGCATCCGGCAACTACTTTAACGCCCGGAATTTGAAGGAACCCATTCAGCAAAAACATTGCCTGCTGTCCCATTCCGATGATTCCAATTTTCAAATCAGTATCAACCACATTTTGTTTGCAGGCTGCTAAAGATGAGAACATTGCTACTCCTGCCATGCTTATGGCAGTTGTTCCAAGAAACCTTCTTCTTGAAACTCCTTTTCTTTGTTGGTTTTCCATGTGAATAATTTATGTGTGTAATAGTTGAACTTTTTGTGGTTTATTTAGTGTAAAAGTACCTTTTTGTAAGTTTTACGCAAAATAAAAAGTTGCAATGCTATTAATATTTCATGTTTTTCCTGAATTTGGTGTCAAATCCGAACATTTTTTTTGATTTTTGTCAACCATTGAAACGAAATGAGCCATGAGAAATTACATTAATCTGTTAAAATCGCTAATTGCAGTGCCTTCACTCAGTAAGAACGAGCAAGATGCAGCTCTTCTGATCCGTCAGTTTTTGGATCTTTCAGGAATAAAATACGATATAAAAGATAATAATACCTGGGCCAGAAACCTGCATTGGAAAGATAGCCTGCCCGTTATTTTGCTGAATTCGCACATCGACACGGTTAAACCCGCCGGCGGATATACGCGCGATCCGTTTTCTCCTGATGTGGAGAATGGGATTCTGTATGGTTTGGGAAGTAATGATGCAGGTGGTGCATTGGTGACACTTCTGGCAGTTTTTATGCATTTCAACCAGAACGGGAATCTTCCGTTCAATCTGATTTATGCTGCTACTGCTGAGGAAGAAATTTCAGGAATGAACGGACTGGCAAGCATTTTGGATGAACTGGGACCATTGGATCTGGCAATTGTTGGCGAACCGACCCAAATGCAATTGGCCATTGCAGAAAAAGGTTTAATGGTGCTGGATTGCACTGCTCGGGGAAAGTCGGGACATGCTGCCAGGGAAGAAGGAGAAAACGCTATATACAAGGCCATTGCTGACATTGAAAAGCTCAGAAATTACCGGTTTGAGAAGACTTCGGCTAACTTGGGGGCGGTAAAAATGTCTGTAACAATCATCAATGCAGGAACTCAGCACAAT
>JAUYTA010000990.1 GCA_030695265.1 Bacteroidota bacterium | reverse complement strand
AATGCACGTTCCGGTTATTGTGTAGCATGAAAAATGAGCAAAGGGGTGTGGGTATGCAGCACCAGTTTACGGGCGATGCTCGGATTAAACAGCATGGTCAGCATATTACGCCGGTGAGTTGTCAGGGCAAGCACATCAATTTGATTCTCCTGAATAAAACGATCGATTGCCTCGGGCAGGTTCTTGCTGTGAATCAACTTGCATTCGATATCCGCATCGGGATATTTTTCACAAAGGGCATCTTTCAGCCCTTCCAACCTGGCCTCTCCTAAACCGTGGTTATTTCCCTGGTCAATGTGCAAACAAATCACTTTGGGCTTGAATGGAGTCATTAACTTCACCAGTCTGTCAACGGCAATAAAATCACTTGGCTCAAAATTAGTGGCATACACAATTCTGCCGAAATTCTGCAGCCAGTTATCAGGAGTTGTTTCAGGAATGGTTAATACAGGCACTTTTGTATTGAAAATTACCCCGGCAGTAGTCGATCCGATGATGTCGTCCGATTTCGCATCGCCACCTCGAATACCCATCACCACCAATTTTGGAGGATGAATTTGAATGTAGGAAAGTATATCATCTTCGGCTTCACCCACTTTTACGATGTATTCGGGCTTGGCTTTTTTCCAGCGGTGATAATCGATCAATGATGTCACTTTATTGAGAAATACTTCAAATTTTTTGTTGGTTTCCTTTTCCGTCATTTCGTAATTCAGGAAAAGAGCCGAATCATAAACAATCACATCCGAATATGGAATGGTCAGAAATTCAGGTTGCGGACTCGAGTGGTACAGTACCATTTTTGATCCTAATTTTTCAGCAATGTCAAAACCCACCAAAGCTGCTTTTAACGAGTAATCAGAAAAATCAACCGGAATCAGAACGTAATTTTCCCGTTTGATTTTATCGCTGATAACTTTCCCCAACATCCTGTCGAGAATGGGAAAAGCCAAATGCGCATCCTTTTCGTAAATACGGATACGCACCCCGGTATCCATCGCATTTTGAAGTAAATCAACATTTTCAAGGGAACAAACAATGTCTTCCGACTCCAAAAGTGAGCGCAGAATTTCAGCTTTAGAATACGGTAAAGTCGCGAGTGTGATCAGTTTTTCGTCCATGGCTTTTTATATTTAGTGGAATACGCATTTACTTACTTGTTCGCGTTTTGATTGATATTGGTTACTAAAATAGTGTATTATTTTCAATGATCTTCAACATCATAATCTTCAAAATGCATATACAAAAAAAGGGACTTTACCGCCAAAACGATAAAATCCCTTTCTGAATTAGATGTGTATTCGTGAATTTACCCGATATCATAAAAGTCATTCAATTGTCATTTGGTAGTCATTCAGTTGCACTGAAACAACCAATGACAACCAATGACAACAATTGAAACAATTGACCGCCAGCGATATGAACAAATTCAATCAATAAACATGCGTTTCCTTTACACCACTCCCTGTGCGATCATCGCATCGGCTACTTTAATAAATCCGCCAATGTTGGCGCCTTTTACATAGTTGATGTGACC
>JAUYTA010000967.1 GCA_030695265.1 Bacteroidota bacterium | reverse complement strand
ATAACCTCGGCAGCTTTATAGCCAAACATTTTCACTGAACCGGGACTGAAACTGCGTATGATAAAATCTTTTGATAAATCGACGATGATAAACGACACATCGATGGCCGCATTAAAAACCGACCGGAGCTTTTTCTCGTTTTCGGCCAGGGCGCGTAAAAGAACTTTACGCTCTATGATTTCTTTGTTTAGGCTATCGTTAATCCTGGTAAGTTCGGTGGTTCTTTCGTTTACACGTTTGTCAAGTTCCTGATTCAACCGGTTCAATTCATTAAAAATAAAGATCTTATCCAGCCGTTCTGTGGCAAGTTTAGAAACCTGAAGAAGTGGCATTATGATTTTTGAAAACTGGTTTTCAGTTTGGCTATTATCCAAAAACAAAAAATATTTATCGGGGATGCTTTTTGCAAGACACCTGATAATTAGTGCATTTAGAGGCTGGAAATGTTGTCCCTTAATCAGGACTGAAAAATTATGCGATTCGAAATCTTCTTTTTCCAGTATCAGAAAGCTTTCACCTGAATGAATTTTTCCGGTAAATTCAGGAAACGACAATTGTATATCGCTGGGTTGAAATTCACCAAATAAGGCATAATAACCAATTACATTAATACCTCTTTCATTGTGATCGAAACAAGCACAGAAAGGAATGTTTTTCAAAATTGAAATTCGTTCAAGGATTTGTTCGATCAGAAGTGAAGTGTCGTCTGTTTGATATATAAGTTCGGCAACAGTTCCGAAAAGCATTGAATCTTCAGCTTTGTCAGACAGAGCTGAATTTTCGGCTTCCAAAATCGTAATTTTCGATAGTAAATCGTTCAAGTCAAGCTGCATAGCTTTTTTTCTTTAAGGAATAATCAACATTAACTGATTTTTCGGAAGCCCCGCAACCGGGCAAATCAACCGCAATCACATCAATTATAATGAAGGTTAGAGGTTGATACAGTTCATAAATGTAATAGAAATTCCATTCAGCTACTTAGAATTTATAGAAAAAGATATCAACCATTCATTGTCAATTAAAGTAAAAAGAGGTTATTTTTTATTCGAAACTCCTGAATTATCAATACAAGAACAAATTTTACACATCGATTTTAAATAATGCAACAATGATTTAATGTTTTATAACACAAAAGTTAAGGTTCACTTAACACAGGTAAGCAATCAACAGCATATCTTTGTAACGTAATCAGAATACAAAAAGACACATAGTTCAAAGACATATATCGCATTTCATAAGTTAGGTTTGATTAGTTTTATTGGTTTAGTTAGTTTAGTTAGGTTTAGTTAGGTTTAGAGAAAGGGTAGATTAGAGAATCTATCCTTTTTTCTTTTTTATAAACCTATTGATTTGCACAAAACAATTCATTTTCGCACTTTTCCCAAGATATTCCTCTAACACAGGAGAAATCACTTTTTTTTATTTAGATTTGGTCAGCGACAATAAAATTAACCAAAATAAATACTACTCAATGGAAACGAACAGCAATAAAAAATTAAAAATACTTCATATTGGTGCCGATCCTGAGTTTTTATCACCTGTTATTTTTGAGAACCATTTGGCTGAGATTGACACAATTGACAACACTTTTTCTGTCAGTCAATGGATAGCTGCCAATGGGTTGCCTGACGCAATTATTTGTGAAAGAATACTTCCCGGATGCAACGTGTTTGGCTTTTTTGATTTTTGGGTAGAACAATTTGACACTGATAGAACAATACCATTTCTATTGCTTGATGACGAAAAAAATCAGGAAACTATTTCTCAGGAACTACTAAAAAGAATGGATGAAGTATTTGTCAAACCGACCAGCGCAGAAACAATAATTGGTAAAATTTTAGCTCTAAAACATGTCAGGCAATCTCCAAAAACTGATTTAGCGGGTATGAATGCTTTTAAACCCTTTAAACCAACATTTCTAAAACGTACTTTTGATATTGTTGTGGCATCAATTGCATTGTTGCTGGTTTCTCCGGTTTTATTAATCTTCAGTATTGCAATCAGACTTGAATCGAAGGGAAAGGTTTTTTATATCTCCAAAAGAGTTGGTTCAGGGTTCAATGTTTTCGATTTCTATAAATTAAGGTCGATGTACATCAATGCCGATAAACGGTTAAAAGAGTTGGCGCATTTGACCGAATACAAAAAAGAAACTTTGGCCGACCATTCTGAAACGAATAACAAGAACGCAGACCCGACAATAAATCATAATCAATTAAGTAAGCAGGTTTTGGCTGGCGATCCCCGTGTTACAAAAGTTGGGAGAATTATCCGCAAACTGAATATTGATGAAATCCCACAGTTGATAAATGTGATCAAAGGAGATATCTCATTGGTTGGAAACAGACCACTACCAATATACGAAGCAGAACTTTTAACAAC
>JAUYTA010000966.1 GCA_030695265.1 Bacteroidota bacterium | reverse complement strand
AATTCCACTATTAGCGCCAGTTGTTAATTTAAATTCGACACTGAATGCGAAATTTTTGTAGGTTTTGTCGGTAATGATGTCCTGACTTTCTCCGCCGCCTTCCGTGATCATCGTAAAAGCCGCATCTTCAATGATCCAGCTATCGGGTATTCCCTGCATGTTAAAACCGTGCCAGCCGGTTGTATTTTCACCATCGAAAAGGAGCTTCCATCCTTTGTTCTTTTCCGAATCAGCCAGTGTGTTGGGGGCTGCGGAACGATCGATTTCACCAAAGAGGCTCAACGGATCTTTTTTTTCAGGAGCATTGCATGATGAAATTAAAATTAGGGTCAGCCCAAACAATAAGGTAGTTGCTTGATTTTTCATTTTAGATTAGTTTTAAGTTTATAATTGTGGAACTACTTGAAATCAAGTAATATCTTGATGTTTTCTGCGGGATTTTCATCCAGAATTTCGAACCCCCTCTGGGTTTGTGAACCGTGGAGCACCTGCGAAATCAACGCTTCTGGTTTGAGGCGACCATATTTGAGGTGCTCAATGGCCTCAGCAAATTCGCCATGACTAACCCTTGATGACACAATTTTTGCTTCTTTCCAAATCAATTCCCTGAATACAACCGGTGCAGGTTCGTTGCCCAAACCAAGTACACAAACCGTTCCGCCACCACAAACACTTTGAATACAACCACGGACCGGATTTACCAAACCTTCAATTTCGTGGGCATGTCCAACAGCTTCAAAAGCAATATCCACCCCTTTTCCACCAGTTTCTGCTTTGATTCGTTCCACCGGATTTTCTTTTGACGCATTAATTGCAATTACATTTTCGTAATATTTTGAGCCAATAGCCAATCTGGGTTCCAGAATATCGACCATAAAAACGGTATTTTCGGTCACTGTGCGCACTGCTTCGAGGATGCAAAGACCAATTTTCCCGGATCCCCAAATTACCACAGTGTCGCCCTTCTGAACATTGGCGCGGTTTTTAGCGTGGCAGCCAATGCTCAAAACTTCAATCAACGCAACATGTTCATCAGGAATATTTGCCGGAACTTTATACAACATGGAAGGCGGAAGTGATATAAACTGAGCGAATCCGCCATCGGAGTCAATACCAATGAGTTTTAAACTGGTACATGCCGGAAAATGACCTTTCAAACATGCAGGACAAGTTCCGCACCAGATGATCGGATCGGGAGCAACTTTGTCGCCTATGTCCCATCCTTCAACCCCCTCGCCTACTTCAGCAACCAATCCGCCAAATTCATGG
This sequence comes from Bacteroidota bacterium, assembly GCA_030695265.1. Classification (GTDB taxonomy): domain Bacteria; phylum Bacteroidota; class Bacteroidia; order Bacteroidales; family Prolixibacteraceae; genus Aquipluma. The sequence continues at coordinate 63 of JAUYTA010000966.1, read as the reverse complement.
CCCATGATCATCGGGGTTTTGGTTCGCGGATGGAATTCGCCCTTGTGTATATGCTGGTCGCTA
>JAUYTA010000959.1 GCA_030695265.1 Bacteroidota bacterium | reverse complement strand
ACGGCGCTGCACGCAGTAATGAAAATGCGGGTATTCATTTACACGCACGCAAAATCGAATTTATTCATCCTGTAACCAAAGTTCCGGTAAAAATAGTTGCAGCTCCGCCACAAAGGGATGCGATATGGAACGATTTAGTTCAGATTGATTACCTGAAAGATTAGTCTTAGTATTTATACTTCTGTAGAAAGTGACCCATGCGGTCGCGTTTGGTTTTCAGGTAAAACTGATTGTATTGATTGGGTTCAATTTCGATATTTACAGTCTCCACTATTTCGAGGTTGTAAGCTTCGAGCCCAACCCGTTTAATCGGATTATTGGTGATCAAACGCATTTTTGTAATTCCAAGGCTTCGTAATATCTGTGCCCCAACTCCATAGTCACGTTCGTCGGCGTCAAATCCAAGGTGAATATTGGCATCGTAGGTATCCAAACCTTCATCCTGAAGTTTATATGCAGCTATTTTATTCATCAGCCCAATTCCACGGCCTTCCTGCTGCATGTAAACCAATACTCCTTTGCTCTCTTTGTCAATCAGCGCCATGGATTGTTCCAGCTGATCGCCACAGTCACAACGTTTCGATCCGAATATATCGCCGGTCATGCAAGATGAATGTACCCTTACCAAAATGGGTTCATTAACAGCCCATTCGCCTTTGATTAAAGCAATGTGCTCCACTCCGTTCGATAATTGTTTAAAGGGTATTACCCTGAAATTACCATATTTGGTTGGTAAAAAAACTTCATCACCGCGTTCTATAAGGCTTTCATTCTTCAAACGAAAGGTGATCAGGTCTTTGATAGAAACAATTTTCAGGTTGTACTTTTCAGCAAGCACCATAAGCTCGGGCAAACGTGCCATGCTACCGTCTTCGTTCATAATTTCAATCAGCACACCGGCAGGGCTAAGTCCGGCCAGACGAGCCAAATCAACAGCCGCTTCGGTATGTCCTGCGCGGCGAAGTACTCCTCTGCTGCGTGCCCTGAGAGGGAAAATATGGCCCGGCCGCCCAAGTTCTTCAGGTTTTGTATCTGGATTTGCCAGTGCATTCAAAGTTTTGGCCCTATCGGTTGCTGAAATTCCTGTGGTACATCCGTATCCAAGTAAATCAACCGAAACGGTAAATGGTGTTTCGTGGGATGAGGTATTGTTGCCGACCATCATTTCAAGTTCCAGTTCGGTACATCTTTCTTCTGTAATCGGTGCACAAACCAGTCCCCGGCCGATGGTGGTCATGAAGTTGACCATTTCAGGTGTTACCAACTCGGCTGCTGCAATAAAATCACCCTCATTCTCGCGATCTTCGTCGTCAACAACTATGACCATTTCTCCCCGTTTTACAGCTTCAACAGCTTCAGGAATTGTATTCAATTCAAATTCTGTCATTGTTTTTTTATTTTCAATGGGCATTCCATTAAGGACGGCGAAATTACTAAATTTATTTGTGCTTTTTCCCAGAGCGTGCAGCCTTTTCCCACAGCACATTTTGTTTTCCTTTCAGAAATCTTATAAAACCTTTGATCATAGCATAGTTCATCGCCACAAAATAAAAAGGCGCGTATATATATTTAATGCGTAGCGGTTGGTTCTGTGTTAAAAAACCAACGACAGCCAGCAAGTAAAACGTAGCCTGTATGAAAAAGAGTAACAAATAGACTGAAAATGCATTGAATTGACTTTGTCCGGTCAGGAGGAATAGGTTTGTAACAAATATGCTGATCAGTGCCAGTGGAGCCAATGTCCATCGCAACACCTTGTGCGAAACGTATTGAAAAAAAAGTCTGAAATTGAAAAACGGGTTTAGCAGTTTTTTCAGGCGGAAAAACGATTGGTAACAACCGGCCGCGATACGCACTTTGCGTTTCATCTCTTCTTTAACGTTCGATGATCCATGTTCGGATGCCACTGCCATTGGCTCGTAGGCCACCCGGAAACCTTGCAGTGCAATGCGCATCGAGATCATGAAATCGTCGAGTAAGGTATCCGGCTCGACCCGCTGATACAATTCGCGCCTTACAGCAAACAATTCACCTGTGGCTCCAATTGTACTGTAGAACTGATAATCTAGTCGTTTCAGCCATGATTCAATTTTCCAGTAAAAACCTTCACCAACAGATGCTATAGGTTGATCCTTTTCTTTGTAAAATTGTTTTTCGCCTGCCACGCATCCAACTGTTTTATCCTGAAAATGTCTGACGACCGCCTTTAATGAATTTTTTGAAAGTACTGTGTTTGCATCGCTAAACATCAAAATAGGGGAAGTTGAGAATTCAACACCGCGGTTCATGGCCTCGATTTTCCCGCTCCTTTTTGGATTATGCAATAAAGTGACTTCTGTATATTTTTCGGCAAGTTCAGGAGTGCCGTCATCTGAGCCGTCGTTTACCCAAATAACCTTGAGTTTATCGGAAGGATAATCGAGCGCCAATGAATTTATTATTTTCATATCGACATAATCGCGTTCATTGTAGGCTGCAATGATCAGGCAAACCTCCGGAAGGTCTTCATTTGCCATTTCTCCTGAAACGTTTTTATTGGAAACGAAGATGCTTCTGATTTTCAGTAAAATGAACAAAACGATGCCATAACCGCCAAATGCGTAAAAAACAATAAATCCGGAGAACCAAAAGATTATTTCCAAATAATTACCCACGGGAAAGTTTGTTTTTATTTGATTTGTGTTTTGTAAAAATCTATCAATGCACTGGCTTGCGAAAGGTTATCGAATTTTTCCTGGATAAAACCGATGGCATTTTTCCCGATCTCATCAAATAAATTCCGGTTGTTGATCAAACGTGAAATTGATTCAACAAACTGATCTACATCATTTGCTATCATTATATTATGGCCGTCTTCAGTAGGAATTCCCTCTGTTCCGATATCTGTTGTAACAAT
>JAUYTA010000357.1 GCA_030695265.1 Bacteroidota bacterium | reverse complement strand
CTGACGGACAAGTTCCCCTGGAGTTACAAGGCAACATTGAATTTGAATACAAATATGATGTGCCGAGCCTTTTTAATTTTTTCGATGAAATTAATATGACCACATTTTCACGGAAAATAGGGATCAATGCCTCGCTTCTGCGGCGGTACAAGAATGGGTTTGCTTTTGCGTCCGAAAAGCAGGTTATGAAGATTAAAAACGGACTTCACGAACTTGGTCGGCAATTCAGTTCTGCCCAACTTTAGTCAATTTGCAGAATCTTTCCTTTACAGCACATTTACCTATCCTTCAGAATATAAAAAAAGCTGCTCCTTTGGGGAACAGCTTTCTCTTGTATTTTCGATTAAAATCTACTATTTAATCATTTCAAAACTGCGTTTTACGAATTTGTCGAGGTCTTCTCCTTTCAGCATTCCGTTTGCAAGTAATGCCAAATCAACCAATTGTTTGGCCAGTTTGTTTTCCTTGCCAAATGCGGTAAGTTTCTCTTTTCGTTCGTTCTGAAGGGCAGTAATTGATTTCTCAATTTCTTCTGCTTTTTCTTTTACTTCTGAAGGAATTTCTTCGTCTTTTTTATCTTTTTTCGCCTTCTCAACTTCGGCTTTTTCTGATTCTTTCACCTGTAATTCATTCTTTACACGATCCAGTTCAGAACCTAAAGTGGCATCGCGATCTACAAAAATTTGTTTTACCAGCGGATGCGATGTGTTTACAACCAAATTCATGTTTTCAGGCAAATCGCCGTAAAAACTCATTCCACCCTGCATCTGGCTCATGTCTTTCATGCGGCGCATAAACTCGTTGCGGGTAATCACCACCGGATTGCCGGTTTCGCCCAAATCTTTGAAATCGACAATAAAACCGAAATCTTTTGTTTCAGGACAAACGGCTTTGAAAATCGGGCTCAGCTCGTTTTTTTCTTCCCAGCTCAGTTCATGTTTTGGATCTTCTTTGGCAATCAAATGCTCAACAACGTCGGAATCAACACGTACAAACCTTTTATTGGTATATTTCTGTTCCAGTTTGTTGATCAGCGGTGTTGCAAGCACGTTGTTCATTAACAGAACGTCGTAGCCTTTATTTTTTGCAGCCTGAACAAAGGAGAACTGATGTTCCATATCGTTGGTGTACAGATAAATCAGGCTGTTGTCTTTGTCGGTTTGTTCCGGTTTGATCAGCGTTTCATATTCTTCCATGGTAAAATACTTGCCATCGGTATTT
>JAUYTA010000955.1 GCA_030695265.1 Bacteroidota bacterium | reverse complement strand
ATCGTTGCCGGAAACTGGAAATGTAACACTACCGTTCAGGAAGGTGTTGAACTTGCAAAAGCAGTAAGTGAATTAGTAGCCAATTCAGGTGTAAAAAATCATGAGGACGAGCGTTTTTTGTTCCGTGCTGTTTTTTGATGTGCCCCACTCTGCTCCATACCCTTTGCCCCTTGCCCTCTGCCCCATGCCCTCTGCTCTTTAAGCTAAAGTTAATAAAAGTGAATGCTTGGATGGCTTGTTAGGTTGTTAAAAAGCCTTTTTCTACTTTTGATAAAATTTTAAAAAACTATTAAAACCCATTGATAATGAGAAAAAAGATCGTTGCCGGAAACTGGAAATGTAACACTACCGTTCAGGAAGGTGTTGAACTTGCAAAAGCAGTAAGTGAATTAGTAGCCAATTCAGGTGTAAAAAATGTAGTTGTAGTTCTTGGAACTCCTTTCACACACATTACCAGCGTTGTAAATGCAGTTGATACTAAACTTATTGATGTTGCAGCACAGAACTGTGCCGCTGAAGCAAAAGGCGCCTTTACCGGCGAGGTTTCGGCTGCCATGGTTAAATCAACCGGTGCAACTCATGTAATTTTAGGTCACTCTGAACGTCGCGAATATTATGGCGAAACAAGTGAAACGCTGAACAAAAAAGTGGCGCTTGCTCTTGCAAACGGCTTAACTCCAATTTATTGCTGCGGCGAAGCGCTTTCAATCCGTGAAGCCAACGAACAAAATGCATACGTTAAAACTCAGCTTGATGAAACCATCTTCAACCTCAGCGCCGAAGACTTTTCGAAACTTGCCATTGCTTACGAACCAATTTGGGCCATCGGAACAGGTGTAACTGCTTCTACTGCTCAGGCTCAGGAAATGCTGGCTTACATTCGTGGTTTGATTGCTGATAAATTCGGAAAAGCTGTTGCTGAAGAAACTTCTATTCTTTACGGTGGTAGCTGCAACGCAAAAAATGCTCCTGAATTGTTTTCACAACCAGACATTGACGGTGGATTGATTGGTGGCGCATCGCTAAAAGCCGAAGATTTTCTGGGAATAATTACTGCGTACTAAAGAGACGGGAGCCCGAAGACCGAAGACGGGAGTCAGGAGTCGGGAGACTGAAGACGGAAGACGGAAGTCCGAAGCAGTCGAAGGGCTATTCAATAAAAACACAAGGCCGGTTGGGAATTTCTCCTGACCGGCTTTTTTTATGAAGTACTGCACCGAAAAAAGTAAAAACAAATACGGTTTGGAACTACCCGCAAAGTCAACTGGATACGACTTGTTTAAAGAAACAATAAATTTATATTTGTAAGCAAATAACCGTTACCACAAAGAATTAAAGGAACCCAGCCCACATTGCAGCACAACTTGTCCCGATTCGTCGGGATTTCCAAGCCCCCACAGCCTGTCCCGATCCATCGGAAAGCCAACGCTCGAAACCATCCCGAAAACTTTTGGGAGTAAAAGAGCTGCAATTTTTGCCAACGCACACCGTGCTTTTATGAAAGCGAATCTGTATTTTTAGAGTTTTAATTTTACAAACAGGATAATTACAAATATGTCAGAAGACCAGAAGAAACAGCTTGAGCAACAACTGTGGAACATTGCCAATACGTTGAGAGGCAAAATGAATGCCGATGAATTCCGGGATTACATTCTCGGATTTATTTTTTACAAATATCTGGCCGAGAAAATGGAGATTTACGCCAATTCCATTTTAAAGCAGGACAAAATAAAATACCGTGACATTCAGGAAAACTCCAAAAAAGGACAAGAATATATTGAAGCCATAAAAGAAGAATCGTTGGAGAAATTGGGCTACTTCTTAAAACCTTCTGAATTATTTGGAGAAGTTGCAAAACGAGGCAACGGAAACGGTAGCAAAGATAAAGAAAGCAATTTCATACTCGAAGACTTGCAAAAAATCCTGACCAATATCCAACTTAGCACAATGGGGACAGAGAGCGAAGAGGACTTTGACAACCTCTTTGAGGATATGGATTTGAACAGCACCAAACTTGGGAAAACGCCAGAAGCGAGAAATGAAATTATTGCAAAGGTGCTGTCGCACCTCGACAAAATTGATTTCAAGCTGGAAGATGTACAGACGGGGCATGCCCCGTCTCAACGAGACTTTTTGGGCGATGCTTACGAATATCTTATCGGACAGTTTGCCAGTGGTGCAGGGAAAAAGGCAGGTGAATTTTATACGCCACAACAGGTAAGTATTGTTTTGGCAAAGTTGGTTACCACAGGCAAAAGCAAACTCCGTTCGGTTTACGACCCTACTTGCGGTTCGGGTTCATTGTTGTTGCGGGTTGCAAAGGAAGTAAAAGAGGTGACCAACTTTTACGGACAGGAAATGAACCGAACCACCTACAATCTTGCCCGAATGAACATGATTTTGCATGGCGTACATTACCGTAAATTCAACATCAAGCAAGAAGATACTTTGGAGCATCCGCAGCACATCGACAAACAATTTGAAGCCATTGTAGCCAATCCGCCATTTTCGGCACAGTGGAGCGCCAACCCATTGTTTACAAGCGACGACCGCTTTAGCCAATACGGGAAACTTGCACCAGCAAGCAAAGCCGACTTTGCTTTTGTGCAACACATGATTTACCATTTGGCTGATAACGGCGCAATGGCAATTGTTTTGCCTCACGGTGCATTGTTCCGGGGCGCAGCCGAACAACATATTCGCAAATATCTGATTGAGGACAAAAACTATTTGGATGCAGTTATCGGTTTGCCTGCCAATGTTTTCTACGGAACCAGTATTCCAACCTGTATTTTGGTTTTTAAAAAATGTCGTGAAAACCCCGATGATATTCTATTTATTGATGCAAGTCAGTTTTATGAAAAAGCAACAAACCAATATTTACTAAGGGAAGAAGATATTGATAAAATTATTTCCACGTATCGAAACCGAACCGAAGAATTAAAATATAGCAAATTGGCCACTCTAAAAGAGATTGCCGATAATGATTACAACCTGAATATTCCAAGATATGTTGATACTTTTGAAGTTGCCGAAAGCATTGATATTAATCTAATTGCCCAAGAGATAAAAGCTTTAGATAGCCAAATGGTGGAAACTGACAAGGTTATTGAAGCTTTTTGTAAAGAACTTAATATTGCACCACCTTTTTAATATTCAAGAAGATGAAAACAGATGAAATCAAAGAACTTTTCTCATTATTTGAAGCTGCCGCTTCTGAATTAGAAGGTGTTGAATGTTGGAGCGCCCGCGAATTGCAAGAACTATTGGGTTATACCAAATGGGAAAACTTTGAGAAGGTGATTCAAAAAGCGAAAGATGCTTGCAGAAATGCAGGTGAAGAAATAGACTATCATTTTCCTGACATCAGGAAGATGATAATTAA
>JAUYTA010000949.1 GCA_030695265.1 Bacteroidota bacterium | reverse complement strand
CAGACGTTTAATTTAGGGGTGGCTATGCACTCGGGAGCCGAATTTGGCATAGAACTGGCAGCCATGATTCATACGGCATCTACCATACCGACCATGACCATGCCGGGCGATGCCCATTATCATTTCCTCGAAGACGATATTATTGTAGGTGGAAAAATGAAATACATCAATGGAGCCATTAAAGTTCCTGAAGGCCCCGGTCTTGGAGTGGAACTCGACGAAGAAAAGATGCAGAAATACGAGCGTTATTATGAAGAAAAAGGCGATTACTATGCGCGTTTTCACCAGGATCCGTATCAACCGGATTGGGTTCCTAAAGTTGGCGGAATCTAATTTGCATGAAACAGATACTGCTAAATATTGAAAAGGATGAATTTTAATACGCTGTTAAAGGAATTAAATTTCCCGGAAGGACCGGTCTTCGATCATTCGGGAAACCTTTGGTTCGTTGAAATCAAAGGAGGCAACCTTTCTTGTTGGGATGGGCAAAATCTGGAACGCTTCGATGTGGGCGGAACACCTAACGGAGCCATGGTGGACCGTGAGGGAAACATCTGGTTTTGCGATAGTGAAAGGGGTGAGATCAGGATATTCAAGCCCGTGCAAAATAGTTTTGAAACAGTTTGCAACAGCACCCTGGACGGGAAGCGGCTCATTCGCCCGAACGACCTGATTTTTGACAACCAGGGCAACTTGCTTTTTTCCGATCATGCCGATGGCCGACAGGAACCAATTGCAACGATTTGCGTACTTCCGGCCGGAGGCCATCAGGCCAAAGTAATCTCAAAAAATAAATATTTCACCAATGGGCTGGCACTTGGTGGCGATGGTAAAACCCTGGTATTCTCCGAAACTTACCGGCAGCAATTGTGGAAAGCCTCCTGGGATTCACTCAAGCTTGAATTGCACCATGAAAGGATATTCGCCAAAACCGGTGGCGCCCCACAAGGACCCGATGGAATTGCTTTCGACGAAAATGAAAACCTTTTTGTAACTGTGTTCAACGATCGTCGCGTTAACATTTATTCGCCTCAGGGAGTTCTATTGGATTCTATGCAAACCAGGGGCAACCGCCCAACGAGCTGCGCATTCGATCCTTCAGGAAAACGAGGGCTGGTGGTTACCGAAGCAGAACATGGGGAAATTTTATCGTTCCCTGATTTCGGAAAAGGATTGCCTATTTTTTACGGATAATAAACTCAACAACATGATTTAAAACTCCAATAACATGATTAAAAACTTATTCAACCTACAAGGGAAAACAGCCCTGGTTACCGGTGGAAGCCAGGGTATCGGTAAAGCTATTTCACTGGCTTTGGCCGAGTATGGGGCAAACCTGGTCATTAATTACCGGTCGGGGAAGGAACTGGCCATTCAAACAGAGAAAGAAATTAAAGCAATGGGTGTCGATTGCCACCTTCTGGCTTGTGACCTTTCTGAGTTAAATTCAGCTAAAACGATTTCCGGCTTTCTGAAGGAGAATAAACTGGAAGTTGATATTCTGGTACTAAATGCTTCTGTTCAGTTCCGTAATCCATGGAATGAAGTTACACCTGAGGAGTTTGAGCTTCAGATTAACACTAATTTCAGGGCATCTTTATTCCTGATACAGGAACTCTATCCGGTGATGCAGGAAAAGAAATGGGGGCGAATATTGACCGTTGGAAGTGTTCAGCAAGTCCGCCCCCATCAGCAAATGATTGTGTATGCTGCCTCGAAAAATGCGCAGCTTAGCATGGTAAGAAGTATGGCTCCGGAGTTTGCGAAACATGGGGTAACCATTAACAACTTAGCTCCCGGGGCTATTGCCACCGGACGTAATGAAGAGGTTTTGGCCGATAAAGAATATAAGGAAATCGTTGAATCGAAAATTCCGGTTGGCTATGTTGGCGAGGCTTTAGATTGTGCGCCAACTGCCTTGCTGCTGTGTTCCGATGCTGGCAGATACATCACCGGTCAGGATATTTTCATCGACGGTGGTATGGGGCTCAACGCATAGAGCCTCCCCTAACCCCTCCCAGGGAGGGGAACCGGAGGAACCTACTACAACATTGAAATTTGACGAAATGGTCTTGACCTGTATTGTAAATTGTAAATATCAAAATCGTAAATATAAAATCATGAGTGTCGATCAATATAAAAAAGAAGTAGGGATGATGAACCTAGAAAAGCTGATAGCCTCACGCGAAGGAATTTCAACTGTAACTTTTCCTATTCCTGAAAAAGAACTTTTAAGTCGTTTCGAACAACTCTATACGGGTGCTGTAAACGATGTGTTGCGCGAGTTTTGCCTGATGAACCAGGCGTTGCCAAACCACATTAAACCCTTGCGTGAATACCAAACGGTTGCCGGAATCGCCTTTACGGTAAAAAGTTCGCCCAATGTGTTGGTGAAAGGTGAGATGGAATTCCGCACACAAATGCTGGATGAAATGCACGAAGATGCTTTTGTGCTTTGGGATAGCAGCGGCGACGAACAGTCGACTTCGTGGGGTGGTGTGATGACCGCCACAGCCAAAAAGAAAAAAATCAAAGCTGCTTGCCTCGATGGTGGAATCCGCGATACGCACCAGATTCTGGAAGCAGATTTTCCGGTTTTCTACAAATACCGTTCTTCCAACGGAAGTTTGGGACGTTGCCTCATTACGCACTACCAGATTCCTTTGGAAATTGGCCGCGTAATTGTAAAGCCCGGTGATGTAATTATGGGCGATGTGGATGGTGTCTTGGTTGTTCCACGCGATATTGCCTATGACGTTTTGGTTCGTGCCGAAGAAATCAAGGAAAACGAAAAGAAGATTTTTGGCTGGGTGAAAGAAGGCCAGTCGGCTAAAGATATTACCGATAAAGGCGGTTATTTTTAGTCAGATGAAAAGTAAACAGATGAAAAATAACCACATAGACACATAGTTCACATAGAAAAATAATAACTATGTTTTCTATGTGCCTATGTGTTTAAATTATAAACATATGAAACTATCATTACTTCTTCCTCCAAAATACGACGAGCGCAAATGGACATTGGCTCGTCAGATTGGTGTAAATTACGTCATTACCAAGGCCATGCCCGAATTGTCGGGCAGAGAAGCTCCCTATAATTTCGCAGCGCTGAAAGCCATTCAGTCCGAATTCGTGGAAGCCGGTTTTGAGTTGTTTGGCCTCGAAGGCGATCAGTTTGATATGGCACCCATTAAACTGGGATTGGCGGTGTGCGATGAGCTGATTGAAAAATACAAGCAAATGATCCGCAATATGGGACAGCTCGGAATAAAGCTGCTGTGCTACAATTTCATGGCAGTAACCGGTTGGTACCGTTCAAAAACCGATGTTCAGGAGCGTGGAGGGGCTTTAACCAGCGAGTTTAACCTGAAAGCAATGGAAAACGATCTGATTCCTGAAGAACTTCGTATTTCCGAAGAAAAACTTTGGGAAAACCTGTTTTATTTTCTGGATGCTGTGATGCCTGTGGCTGAAGAATGTGGGGTTAAAATGGCTTTGCACCCGGACGATCCACCCATTAGCCCGTTTCGTGGTGTTGGCCGGATTCTTATTTCGCCGGAAGCATATGAGAAAGTACTTGAACGTTATCCAGGTCCAAGCAATGGAATCGCTTTTTGTCAGGCAACATTTAAAACAATGAATGTTGATTTGAAAGCCGTTTCTGAAAAATGGATCAAAGAAGACAAAATCTTCTTCATCCACTTGCGCGATATTGCGGGCGATGTGAATTGTTTCCACGAAACGTTTATCGACAACGGGCCGACTCCAATGGCCGAAATGATCAGGCATTACCGCGATTGTGGTTTCGATGGCATCCTTCGGTCAGACCATGCACCGGCGATGTACGGCGAAACACACCAGACTTTTCAGGGAGGGATTTCGGCGGGATACGACATGCTCGGGCATATTTTTGCGGTGGGCTACATCAAAGGCATTTGCGAGGCAGCAGGGATCAAACTGGAATAGGAAATATTCATCTAAAAAAACTTTATCGGTCAAAGGAACTATTTCCAACTAACCTAAAATTCATGCAACGAAAATCATGTGACCACCGAAGGCTGTTATGCGATGGCTCCATCTTATTTCCCAGAATTTGAAAACTCCAGTTTGCCACCTTTTCGAATGTCTTCGTGCTTCAGTACAAACTGACTTTCCCTGCCATTCAACTTTACTTTGTCGAAAGTTTGATAAGTGTCCTGATTGTCGATTGTGATTTTAAATTTCTTTCCGGGGTAATATTTCGGGTTCAGGTTAAATTCTACTTCAGTAAAAATAGGAGAGGAGAGCTGGTACTCGCCACTTCCGGGCGAAACCGGATAAAAACCCATGGCCGAAAATACATACCAGGCCGAAGTTTGTCCGGAGTCATCGTTTCCGGGGATTCCGCCATCAAAAGCATTGTATTCAGTTGCCAGGATGTTCTTCACTTTTCGCTGTGTTTCAGCCGGATCGCCCAAGTAATTGTAGAGATATGGAATGTGGTGACAAGGTTCGTTCGAATGCCAGTATTCGCCGGT
>JAUYTA010000948.1 GCA_030695265.1 Bacteroidota bacterium | reverse complement strand
TATCCTGAAGGTGGAAGGATTTTAACAGGAGTACCGGTTAAAATCGGGTTTACCGCTTTTAATAATTGGGGAATGCCTGTGGATTTGGAAGGATCGGTAGTGAATCAGGAGGGAAAACCGGTTGCCATTGTAAAAACATTTACCAAAGGTCTGGGCTTGTTTGCGGTTGAAAATGACGGAAAACAAAAACTGAAACTGCTAATTTCAGGAAAAACAGGCCAAAACCAAACTTTTGATTTGCCAGCTCCGAACACCTCCGGACTTGCATTTTCTGTTGTCAAAACTGATGCTGATTTTATCTCGGCCAATCTGATTTTCGCGGATAAACAAAAACATGCCGTTACAATTACTTCTACCAATGGCGGGGGTTTGAATTGGGCTGCCGATATGGATATTGACGGGTTGGGCCGGATCAAAATCCCAACTGAATTTCTTCCGCAAGGCATTAATTTATTGTCGGTTTTTGCAGACGATACAAAATTGCCTGCCACACGATTGGTATATGTAGATAAAAAACAACACCTTAAAATAGAGGTTCAACCTGAGAAAAGTAGCCTGAAACAAGGTGAAAGTATGAAGATTAAAATCCGTTTGACGGATGAAAACAACCAGCCAACAAGTGGAATAGTGAGCGTTTCGGTTGCCGATAGATTTCGAAAAACCCAACCCGCACTGAAAATTGAAGAATACCTTTTCGCAGGGCCCGAACTGGAAACCCCGTTCAGCCTTATTTCGGCAGCTTTTCAGGAACAAATTACAAATACTGCAATGATGGATGTTTTTCTGATAGCCAACCGGCAAAGGAATTTTAACTGGCAAAAGATAATGCAATTTAAACCCGAAAATACCTCGGATAATATTCAGGAAAACAAGGGCATTTCGGGAATTGTAACCGATAAAAACGGAAACAAAATAAACAAGGCAAAGGTTAGCCTGGTGAATAACAAAAACATGCAATTGCATACCACTACCACCAATCAGGATGGTATGTTTTCATACCCAAACCTCGATCAGGCCAATAAAGAAGACTTTACTGCAAAAGCAACCGACCCTGAAGGGAAACGGGAACTGAACGTTGATTTCAGTAAGAATTTCGATGAAGGGATTTCAGAATATGTTGCCAGATTAGGAAGGATCACTTCACTTTTATACAATGACATGGGTGCAGATGCAAGCTATTTCAGGAACAATCCTGATTTGTTTAACAAGGCTCCAAGAATTGTTAAGCCAAACAATGTTGCCAACGAT
>JAUYTA010000942.1 GCA_030695265.1 Bacteroidota bacterium | reverse complement strand
TTTGGAATGATGCTGATGCGCGTATGTGGTTCCTTCGAAATTTGGTTGTCGATGTTGAAACTGCGGATCGAGTCAACCTCATCGCCAAAAAAGTCGATGCGATAGGGATCTTCGTTCGAAAATGAATAGATATCTACAATTCCGCCGCGAATGGAAAACTGTCCGGGTTCATACACAAAGTCGACCCTCTCGAAACCGTATTCGAACAGCACTTCGTTTACAAATTCGAGCGACAATTTATCGCCTTTCGACACCTGAAAAGTATTGGCTGCCAACCCTTCGCCCGAAATTACTTTTTCGACCAAAGCTTCAGGATAAGTCACAACGAGCAACTGTTTTCCGTCTTTTAATTTATTGAGTACCTCGGTTCGGAGGATGATGTTTTCCTGCTCGATGGTTTCGTAATGCACCGATCGTTTGTACGACGAAGGAAAAAACAAGGCTTCCACTTCGGAGGCAAGCGTATTCAGGTCGTCGTAAAAATAGGCTGCTTCTTCCCTGTCGTTCAGGCAAATAACAGATGTTTTGGGTATTTCTTCGGAAAGTAAGCAGGCGAGGATGCTTCGGGATGAGCCAACAAGTCCCTGCAGATGAACCTTTTCACCCGGGGTATTCAGCAATACGCACAATTCGCCGAGCAAATCATGCTTTCTGAAAAGCTTCCTAAAATCCTTCCGCTCCAAAATCAAAATATAATTAGGGTGCAAATGTAGAAATTAAAAGCCCCATCCCCAACCCTTCCCCAAAATTGGGAAGGGAGCGCGCCAATACATATTCTGAACTGTTAGACATCGAAATGGAATCCCAAAACATTGTTGATATACTGCCCAATGTTTCGTAATTTTCAACATCTTTAATTCCCGAATTTAAACAATCAACAACATGAGTAAAGATTCAGAAAAACATCCTTCGAAACATGAATTGAAAGACCTCAAACATGTTGAGCCAGTAAAAAAAGATCATAAATTGATCAGTAATAAAAGGTACGAGAAAGAACTTCAGAAACTTGAAATTGAGTTGATAAAACTTCAGGAATGGATATCATTTAAGCAGCTTAAAGTGGTTGTTTTGTTTGAAGGCCGCGATGCTGCCGGAAAAGGTGGAATAATCAAAAGAATTGCAGAACCGCTCAATCCACGTCGATGCAGGTTAGTTGCTTTGGCCACTCCAACTGAAAAAGAAAAGTCGCAATGGTATTTCCAGCGATATGTTGACAAATTGCCTTCGGAGGGCGAAATTGTTTTGTTTGACAGAAGCTGGTACAACCGCGTCGGAGTTGAACATGTGATGGGATTTTGTACGGAAGAAGAATATCAGGAATTTTTCAGAAGTTGCCCTGAATTCGAGCGAATGTTGGTGCGTTCAGGAATTATCCTGATTAAATATTGGTTTTCGGTATCCGATGAAGAACAGGAAATCCGGTTTCAGGATAGAATAAGCGATCCGACAAAACATTGGAAAATTAGTCCGATGGACATTGCTTCCCGCGAAAAGTGGGTTGAATATTCAAAAGCGAAAGACGAGATGTTTAAATATACCGATATCAAACAAGCTCCGTGGTATGTTGTGCCTGCCGACAATAAAAAGCTGGCCCGGCTAAACTGTATCAGCCATCTTCTGAGCATTATTCCGTATGAAGAAATCATTCATGAAACCATTGTCCTGCCTCCACGAAAAGAATATCCGGCATACCTCAGGCCACCGATTTCTGATCAGACTTTTGTTCCTGACAGGTATAGCCGAAAAAATGAGAATCCGGAGGAAGAGTCAGAATAAAAAAAGTTTAATCCACTCTCAAAAGTCATCCGATGAAGATTTTTATAAAAAATTAGATTTCTACAGCATGGTAATCAGATAATTACAAATTCATCGGATGACCATGGTGAATGAATCGTC
>JAUYTA010000934.1 GCA_030695265.1 Bacteroidota bacterium | reverse complement strand
AGTATTTATCATCTTGACGAATTGACTTATGCCGCCAGCGATGTTAATTCACTGATGACGCCCTTTGCCGGAAAGGGCGAGGCAGTTCATAATCCGGGTCCAAATACCCTTGCAATTATGTACGACATGGGCTGGAAGACACTTTCGGTGAAGCATAAACAGATGAAAGACATTGAATTTGTTTCAGGCCCTATTGAATTTAGCGCTGAAATTTTAAGCGATTATGACCTGGATTCATCAAAAGTGTTTCTGGTTTATTCGGGCAACAAGTTCGTGAAATCCGATTCGGTACTTCTAAAAGCAACCGAAATTCCGGGAAACTTTTCCGCTAAAATTTCCATGGGCAAAACCACCGAGTTGAACTATTACTTTTCGGCCTCTGATGTTAAAGGGCGAAGGTTTGTTTTTCCATCGAACGCGCCTGCAAGGTACCTGACTTTTAAAATTGGTATTGACAAAGAAGCTCCGGTGGTGAAGCACGAACCTGTTAAATACATGATTACTACCAATCTTTCAGCAAAAATTGATGCGGAAGTGACCGATAATATCGGCATCAAAACGGTTAAAATAGAGTATTTTATAAATGGGGGAGCGATAAAGGAAATTCCGCTGCTGAATGACACGAACGATATTTACACCGGAAACCTGGTTCTTCCTTCAGGAACAGTAAAAGATGGTGATAAAATTAGTTACCGGATTGTGGCAGTGGATTCGTCCTCCCAAAGCAATATCGGAAGAAGCCCAATTTCGGGATACTACATTTTTTATATTCAGGGAATCAAAGATCCGATCGATAAATATGTCAATAATTTCGAAACTGAAACCAATGATTTTATTGGCTCCGATTTTACTGTCGCAACAGTTACCGGGTTCGACAGCAAGGCTTTGAATTCAGCCCATCCATATCCAAGTCCGGATACCGATGACATGAATTTTAATTTTGTGGCCACTCTGAAATATCCAATCATCCTGAAAGCTGGCGGAAAAATGAGTTTCGATGAGATTGTACTGGTTGAACCGGGAGAAACCGGAGTGAAATTTGGCAACGATGAATTTTGGGATTACGTTATTGTGGAGGGTTCAAAAGATGGGGGCAGTAGCTGGAAACCACTGATTGACGGATATGACAGCAATGCTCAAAGTTCGTGGCTGACTTTGTACAACAGTTCAATGTCGGGACAAAACAGCACTGCGGTTCCAAACAAAAATCTTTTTGTAAAGCGTGTTTTCGAACTGCTGGCCAATGGAAATTTCCAGGCCGGAGATACCATACAGGTTCGGTTTCGCCTTTATTCAGATCCTTATGCGCATGGTTGGGGCTGGATTATCGACAATCTGTCGATTCAGGATTTTGGTACTGATGTAAATTCGCTGGAAATTTCTTCAGGAGAAGTCGTTTTCTATCCGAATCCGGCTTCCGATTTTTTGAACATTGAACTTCAAACAAAAAATGCAATCGAAAAATTGGTCTTAAAAGCATTTAATTCCTCCGGAAAAATTGTTTACAATCAACAATTTGCGGTCGGTTCAAATAATTTCCAGACCACTATTGATGTGTCAAATTATAGTCCGGGACTGTATTTGTTCACCTTAAATTCTGATGGTGGAAAAGTAATCACCCGAAAAATACTTGTGCGGTAAGTTTCAATTAAAAATAAAAAACTTATATTTGCCGTCAAATTGTAAGCAAAATGAAGCTATTCAGTAACAACAGCTATTTTTATTGGTTTTATTACTTCTGTTTCCATATCGGGATCGGCAGGTAATCTATTGTTGTTACAAAAGATATTCTACAGATGGGTCCCGTTTTATACGAGGCCCATTTTTTTATTATAAAAACGAACACATGAAAGATAATAACCACATAGACACATAGTTCACATAGAAAAAAATAAACTATGTGTCCTATGTACCTATGTGGTTTAAAACCAAAAATATATGAAACTTGCGGTTATAGGTTTGGGGCTGATTGGTGGTTCGATGGCGAAAGACCTTCGGAAAGCCGGATTTGCAAACGAAATTATAGGAGTTGATGTGAGTCCTGAAAATGCTGAGGAAGCGCTCCACTTGGGAATTATTGACCGGATTGAAACGCTTGAATATGCAGTGTCAGAGGCTGATATGGTAATTATTGCCATTCCTGTTGACAAGGTTTTAAATTCGCTGACCAAAGTGCTCGATCTGGTTTCCGATCAAACGACGGTAATTGATGTCGGATCAACCAAAAAACTCATTAGCAACGCTGTCGAAAACCATTCGAAGCGTAGAAATTACATTCCGGCGCATCCGATGTCGGGAACAGAAAACTCAGGGCCTTCAGCAGCTATGGAAGGCCTTTTTGAAGGAAAAATCAACATTATTTGCGATCAGGAAAAATGCGGGCCTCAACACCTGGCGTTTGCCGAAAAAATGTTCCAGGTATTGGGGATGGACATTGCTTACATGACCGCTGACGACCAGGATCACAGTACTGCTTTCATTTCGCATTTGCCTCACGCGGCAGCATTTGCACTCGCAAATGCTGTGCTCGACAAGGAAGACCGTGAAATTATTTTCGATCTGGCAAGCGGAGGATTCAACTCAACAGTCCGTCTGGCCAAAAGTTCTCCTGAAATGTGGGGGCCTATTTTTCAACAAAACAAGGAATATGTTGTTGAATCGCTCGAAGTCTATATTAAACACCTGAAAGCATTCAGGAAAAGCATTGAGAGCGATCCTGAAGAGATGATGTCGTTGATGAAAAATGCCAATCGAATCCGTGGAATCCTTGCCGGACAAAACGATTCGCTGGTAAAAAATGCAAAGACAATAGTTAAATTATATACCAAATAATTATGAAATTGGAATTAGAAATTAACCCGATCAAGCACTGGTTGCCACAAATAAACAACCCGCTTATCATTGCCGGTCCGTGCAGTCTCGAAACGGAAGAACAGGCGATGTCCACCGCAAAATTGCTCGCAAAAGATCATCGTATATTCGTGTATCGTGGTGGTGTTTGGAAACCTCGTACCCGTCCCGGAAGCTTCGAAGGTGTTGGAAGCATTGGCCTGAAATGGTTGCAGATGGTGCGCGAAGAAACCGGAATGCCCATTGGAACTGAAGTAGCAAATGCGCAACATACGGAAGAGGCGCTAAAAGCAGGTTTGGATGTTCTCTGGATTGGAGCCCGCTCAACAGCCAGTCCGTTTGTCGTTCAGGAAATTGCCGATGTAGTAAAAGGAACCGACGCCGTAGTGATGGTGAAAAACCCTGTCAATCCTGATGTTCAGCTTTGGTTGGGAGCTTTCGAGCGGCTCAGCCAGGCGGGAATAAAAAACATGGTGGCCATTCACCGTGGTTTTACGCCATTCTGCGAAACCGAATACCGTAACTACCCAAACTGGAAAACAGTGATTGAATTGCGCCGTTTGATGCCAAATTTGCCAGTTATTTGCGACCCCAGCCACATTGGAGGCAAGCGTGAATATTTGTTCGACATTTCGCAGAAAGCTTTTGATATGGGCATGGAAGGACTGATGATTGAATCGCACATCGATCCTTCGTGCGCGCTGAGCGACAAGGAACAAC
>JAUYTA010000932.1 GCA_030695265.1 Bacteroidota bacterium | reverse complement strand
GACGCAAATCGTTCTGGATTTTATCGACCACCACCAACCCGTGCATTTGGTAGGAGATCCCGATTGAATCGATTGATTTTGGATCAACTTTCGATTGGGTCAGCACATCTGTCAGAGCCAGTTTCAGGTTTTCCCACCATTGTTCCGGTTCCTGTTCTGCCCATCCTGCTTTCAACGCAGTGATCTTCATTTCCTGTTTTGGGTAAAATGCTGATGACAAACAATCGCCTGATTGTCCATCGATTAAAGAGGCTTTTACCGATGAACTGCCGATGTCAAATCCGAGTAAATACATATTCATTAAGTTTAAAGTTGAAAGTCAAAAGTTTAAAGTTGTTCTTGTTTTTGGTTATTGAATATTGGTCATTCTACATTGGATATTAAAAAAGGCCCAATAGCCAATAATCAATTTCCAATATCCAAAATTCCCATCATTAGGAGGCTTTCTTTTCTCCATCCGTTCTGTTCTGGTATGCCCGACAAAACTAAGTGATGTGATTCCATTCTCAAAATAAGAAATACTGTTGTAAAACATTTATTAAAGAGATTTCCTGATGGTCAGTTTACTGGGAATGACCACATTTGTTTTTTCTTTGGTAATTACAAATTCTGCGATTTTTTTTCCCATCATTTCAAAGTCGGTCGAAATAACGGTAATCCCTTCTTTTACGTATTTTTTCATCGGGGTTTCGTTGTAAGAAATAACGCCCACATCTTCTCCCAGAATAAAGCTCTTTTGCTCACATTGGTCCAGAAATTTGGCCAAAGTGCGGTCGCTCACCAGTAAATAAAGTTCGCCCTTTTGAAGGTCAAATTTCTTGAAATCGTACAAGGTTTTATGATTGATCTTATAGTCGGAACAGAATTTTTCGAAATACTTTATGGAAATCTTTGGATGATAAGTAAATGATGGATACAGGTATATGAATTTCTGGTATTTCCGGATGAGGTCGATCCCACTTTCAAGCGAATCGTACAGCGACTGGCTAAAATCCTGTGAGATGGAAGATGCACCTTCCAGTTCATGCACGTTCCAGTCGATTACCAACAATTTGCTGGCCGGAATCTGCCGGGTAATTTCGGGCACACGTTCATGATCGAAATTCATGATAATGTACTTGGTGTATTTACCCAGACTTTCCTTGATAATTTTCTCGAAATCGTCGATGTTGTAATGGTGAAAATGGAGATCGATGGCAATCGTTTCAGGCAGATTATCAAGAAAGGCACCGTATAAAACTTCCTTGTAGGCTTTAAAAGTATCGAGAAACAGAAAAACTTTGGTAACTGCTTTTGCCACAAAATAGCCACGGTTTGGAACCGATTCGATCACACCGCGGTTTTTGAGTTCTGCATAAGCTTTAAAAACAGTATCGCGCGACAGTGAGCTTTCTTTGCAAAGCTGGTTAACCGATGGCAACGTGTCGCCAACCTGAAGCAGGTTCCGGCTAATTGCTTCGTTTACCGAGTCCATCAGTTGCTGAAATTTCAACAAATTTGATTGCGGATTAATTTCAAAATGA
Source organism: Bacteroidota bacterium (assembly GCA_030695265.1). GTDB lineage: Bacteria > Bacteroidota > Bacteroidia > Bacteroidales > Prolixibacteraceae > Aquipluma. Next base: position 3,900 of record JAUYTA010000932.1, on the reverse strand, counting down.
AACTTACTTTCCATGCTGTACAAATTTTAAAGTGGTCTGTTCTGGTATGCAAACATACAAAAAAGACATACAAAAATTGGATTGTTCAAAAATTCATTAAATTGGCTGTTTTAGATAGTCCATTCTGAATATACATTTGTGGTATGATTTTGATAAAAGTAGATAAAGGAAACAGGCAACCTTTGTTTCAGCAGGTTTTTGAACAACTGAAACAATTGATTGAAACGGGTAATCTTTTTCCGGGAGAGAATTTACCTTCAACCCGCAAACTGGCCGAAACACTTGGCGTTCACCGGACAACTGTTTACCGGGCTTACGAAGAATTGTGGGCTGCCGGTTACCTGGAAGCAACGGCTGGAGCCTATTCTCGCGTCAGGCAGCGAAACTCTCTTGCGATCCGGACCTCAGAATCACCGCAGTCATTGATCAAATGGGAAGAATGTATTTCCAATGCTGTCAATCGGATTGGACAGATATATCCTTCAATAAAAAGCCTTTCAAACGATATTCTCGATTTCGCACCATTAAGTCCTGATTCCGATTTGCTTCCGGTTGATGATTTCAGGCGCTGCATGAATCAGGTATTGCAAACCGAAGGTGCCAGTTTGCTTCAATATGGAAATCCGTTGGGTTATGAGCCACTGAGAGAATATCTCGCCAAACAGATGCGCCAGCACGGTATTGCCACACAAAAACAAGAAATTATGCTGACCAATGGAATGCAGAACGGTATTGAGCTGGTATTTCGATTGCTTACCAATTCAGGAGATTGTATAATTACTGAACGCCCGAGTTATGCGTCTGCACTTTCGCTGATAAAATATATAGATTTGCGGGTGATTGGCATTCCGATGACCAATGAGGGCATGGATCTGGATATACTTGAACAACAACTTCAGTCACATCGTCCGCGACTTATCTACTCAATGCCAACTTTTCAAAACCCAACAGGAATGAGCAGTTCGCAGTCTCATCGAGAACGTTTGCTTGCGCTGTGCGAGAAATATCAAGTGCCATTGGTTGAGGATGGTTTTGAAGAAGAAATGAAATACTTTGGCAAGGCTGTGTTACCGATTAAGTCGATGGACAAACATCACTTAGTTATTTACCTGGGAACTTTTTCGAAGGTGCTTTTCCCCGGAATTCGCGTGGGATGGATTGTCGCCCCAACCCAACTTATTTCCCGATTGGGACGAATGAAACAGGTATCCGAGTTATCGGGAAGTCCGGTGACACAGGCTGCAGTCTATCAGTTTTGCAAACAAGGCTTTTACGAACTGCATAAGAAACGACTTCACCGGGTCTATCGGAAACGGATGCAACAGGCATTACAGGCCTGCCGCGAATTTCTTCCGGCCAATCAAATTCAATACACCAAACCCGATGGCGGTTATTTGATGTGGTTTACCTTCTTAAATACGAAACTAAATGAAGATGAACTGATCGGTCAGCTTTGGGATGTAGGGATTGCGGTTTCGCCGGGCAGTCGCTTTTTCCCCGACAAACCCGAACAGGTGCATTTCAGGCTGTCAATCGCCCACCGGACAGAAGAAGAAATCAGGGAAGGAATCAGGCGAATAGGTAATTTACTTCAAAAAATATACGGACAATCATGATTTTACTGGACCCCAAAGATTACTACAAACTCGAACAGCCGCTTAGGTCGGTTGGAATCAATCACCTGTTTGCGCGGGCTGTAATTGAACAAAAAATGGATGGCGAAGTCTATGTTGACAAAATCGAAAGACCCTCCACTTTTTACGTGAAACACAGTTATGGCATGGCTTTGCTGCTTGGCAAAATGGATAAAGAACCATTCAACCGCCAACTTGTAAGCTATTTGCTGAATGAAAACAACAACCGGAAAGCGAATGAATGGCTACAGGCATATCCGCAACAGTGGAATGACAAACTAGAGGGATTGCTTGATGGCAGATTACTTGGAGGAACTGATGTAGAACCAAACCAAATCACAGATAACCAGCAGTATATAAAAGTATCCACTCGTGTTAATTTCAGTTTCAAACGTGAGAAATATGTGCCTTTTAAACCTGAAGACAATGATGAATTTAAGTTGGTAAAAACTGATGCGGAACTCTTTGATCAAATTTCAGGAACTGTAGTTCCCCGATATTTCTGGCGGAACAAAAAGGAGTTTGTTCAACAGGGTGCCGGGTTCAGCCTTATGTTGGAAGATGAACCTGTTTCAACTGCATTTTCGGCATTTGCATTCGAAACAGAACTAGAATTGGGCATTGAAACACAATCTCTATATCAGGGAAAAGGATTGGCCCAATTGGTCTGCTCAGCTTTAATCGACTTTTGTTTGGAAAATAACCTTGAACCGGTTTGGGCTTGCCGACTGGAAAATACCGGCTCTTTTCAATTGGCTCAAAAACTTGGATTTGAGCCTGTTCGGATGATTCCTTATTATCAATTACCTATATAATTTCTGAAGATGGAAAACTTCATTGTTTCTACCGACCGAGATAGGCTGGATGTCCAGATGATCCATCAGTTTTTGAGCGAGCGTTCCTATTGGGCCAAAGGGCGAAGTCTGGAAACTGTCAGGCGATCCATTACAAATTCACTTTGTTTCGGAGTATATGATGCCTCTGGAAAGCAATTAGGGTTTGCCCGTGTGGCAACCGACTATGCCATTTTCGGCTGGTTGATGGATGTATTTATTTTGGAAGATTACCGTGACAAAGGACTGGGAAAGCTCCTGATAAAGGAGGTAACCAAGCATCCCGCATTAAAAAATCTTAAGCGAATTGGTCTTGGAACTGCTGATGCACATGGATTGTATCGGCAATATGGTTTTACAGAATTGTCGAAACCACAAAACATGATGGAATTACTTTGAACCTAAGTTCAATTGCTTATTTTTATCCTAAAAATTTAAAAGCTGAAATCAATGTTAAAAGATCTTATACTTAAAAACCGCAGCTATCGTCGGTTTTACCAATCAGAACCAATCAGTAAGGCACAATTAACCAACTGGATTGATTTGGCAAGATGTTAGGCTTCTGCCCGAAATGCCCAAGCTTTAAAATACCTTGTGAGTACTGATGAGTCGCTCAACGCTGAAATTTTTGAGCAGCTGGCATGGGCCGGATATCTCTCTTATTGGTCCGGACCGGAAGAAGGTGAACGTCCATCGGCTTACATCATTATGCTGCACGATACACTGATTTCAGGAAATTATCTTTGCGACGATGGGATTGCAGCCCAAAGTATTTTGTTGGGCGCTGTCGAAGCCGGATTTGGCGGCTGCATCATTCACTCTGTAAACCGGAATAAACTCCGCGAACTCTTGAATCTGTCGGAACAATTCGAAATAATTCAGGTCATTGCCCTCGGGAAACCAAAAGAAACAGTGCTTCTGGACGAAATAAAAAATGGTGACTTCAAATACTGGCGTGACGAAAATCAGGTTCACCATGTTCCGAAAAGGTCTCTGGACGAAATAATTCTCGAAATTCGGTGATCTGGTAAATTATTTTCCACTTTCAAAATGATAGGTTTTTCCGGCAACAGTTCCCAATTGGTATGTTTTTCCGGAAGCGATTTGCATGTCAGCAAGCTTTGCTCCTGAAGTAGTTATAAAGGGAACCGTGATTGGTTGTTGTAACAATTGATTGCCGCTTTCAACCGGAGAATCAGAAAGATCAGCTTCCTTGCAAGTCATTTCTTCAGGAACTTTAATCCGGCAATTTCCGCCCAATCTGGAATGAACGGTGAGTTTCTGTACTTTACCTTCGTTCCATTTCAAATCGATCACAAAACCGCCGCGGGCAACCAGTCCTTTTACTTCTCCTGATGGCCAGGCATCGGGTAGGGCAGGAAGCAAATGAATGTAACCGTTGTGACTTTGAACCAGCATTTCTGCAACTCCTG
>JAUYTA010000930.1 GCA_030695265.1 Bacteroidota bacterium | reverse complement strand
TTTGTTCTACTGTGATCGATTCAGGATCTTCAAAGAATTTCTCCAGAAGTTCATCATCAAATTCAGCAACTGATTCAACCAGTTTTGCCCTGTATTCGTTTGATATATCTACCATATCAGCCGGAATTTCTTCCATATAATAGGTAGTTCCCAATGTTGCGTCGTCTTTCCAGCGAATGGCTTTCATTTCGATCAAATCAACCATTCCCTCAAATTTTTCTTCCGCACCAATTGGAATTGTAATTGGGATTGGGTTTGCGCCCAATTTTTCTCTTACTTCCGAAAGTACGTTGTAGAAATCAGCGCCGGAACGGTCCATTTTATTAACGAAACCGATACGTGGGACACCATATTTCTCAGCCTGACGCCAAACCGTTTCCGATTGGGCCTCAACACCTCCAACAGCGCAGAAAAGTGCAACAGCACCGTCGAGAACACGCAATGAACGTTCTACTTCAACAGTAAAGTCAACGTGTCCCGGTGTATCGATGATGTTAATTTTATGCTCAATATCTTCGTATGTCCAGAATGTTGTAGTTGCAGCAGAGGTAATTGTAATACCACGTTCCTGCTCCTGTTCCATCCAGTCCATTGTGGCGGCACCATCATGCACTTCGCCAATTCGGTGAGTGATCCCTGTGTAAAACAGGATACGCTCCGAGGTGGTCGTTTTGCCGGCATCGATGTGTGCCATGATGCCAATGTTTCTTGTATATCTTAAATCCTTAGCCATTTTGTACCAATATCTATCCTAAACTATTCTTAAAAACTAAAAGCGGAAATGTGCAAAAGCACGGTTTGCTTCGGCCATACGGTGGGTATCTTCCTTCTTTTTGAATGCACCACCTTCTTCGTTGTACGCAGCAACAATTTCAGCAGCAAGTTTATCAGCCATTGAACGGCCTGAACGCTTGCGTGAATATAAAATAAGGTTCTTTACTGAGATTGAAGTTTTTCTTTCAGGGCGGATTTCCATAGGAACCTGGAAATTTGCTCCACCAACTCGTCTGCTTTTAACTTCAACGTGTGGGGTAATTTTTTCGAGGGCTTTTTTGAAAACATCCAATGGACTAACTTCTGAGTCCTTCATTTTCGTGCCAACAATGTCCATCGCATCGTAGAAGATTTGATAGGCTATTGATTTTTTTCCGTCGTACATTAAGTCGTTTACGAAACGGGTAACCAGAATGTCGTTGAACTTTGGATCAGGCAGAATGATCCGCTTCTTTGGTTTCGATTTTCTCATTATAAATGCTTTAGTGTTACTTAAATTCGCTGTCGATTTGTGGGCTTCAATTGGCTCTAAGGCCTCTTTACTCAACTCAAACCACTAAGCTAGAACGTCAATTAATAAAAATTTACTGAAAAATTACTTTTTCACTTTTGGTCTCTTCGTACCGTATTTCGACCGTCTTTGAGTACGGCCTTCAACACCGGCTGTATCCAGAGCGCCACGAATTAAATGGTAACGAACTCCCGGAAGGTCTTTTACCCTACCTCCGCGTACCAATACAATAGAGTGTTCCTGAAGATTGTGACCTTCTCCCGGAATGTAAGCGTTTACTTCCTTGCCATTTGTTAAACGAACCCTGGCTACTTTACGCATAGCTGAGTTTGGTTTCTTAGGAGTTGTAGTGTATACACGTACACATACTCCGCGTCTCTGAGGGCATGTATCAAGTGCACGAGATTTGCTTTTCTCTACAATGACTTCACGTCCCTTGCGAACTAACTGTTGAATT
>JAUYTA010000926.1 GCA_030695265.1 Bacteroidota bacterium | reverse complement strand
AGTCAGAATTACAATTAAAAACACATTGATTTTGTTATTCAGAATCATATCAGGTAAAATATTCTATTTTAAAATTTGCGTTCTCCGTTCCGTCCGAAAGAAGAACATTTCCACAGTCAACATTTCAGAACGGACAGCTGAAAATCAATAGCTTGTAATTATTCAAAGAGGTCGGTGCGCTGCACCTTTATTTTGATAATAGTTTCGGATAGCATAATTCTGTCAGCCACGATGAATCGGATCTCTATGATTCGCCCTGTCGCCCCTTCGCCTTATCGCCCTTTTCGAAAATGCACCCTACAACTTAATCCTCCGTCCCTTCCACGTCGTCTCTTTTTTCATTCTCCGGAAAAGATTGTAGAAAACAATGGCCGCAAAACTAATCATCTGAAACGGATGCAGCAAAATTGATCCTAAAATATTCTGTCGGCCTGCAATAGCCACAAACAAGCGGTTGACAATTACCAATGAAGCAAAGAGATACATACCTTCCAAACCCAAAACAGTCCAGACAATTAACGGTCCGGCAAAAACAATGAGCCAAAAGCCAATCATTATTGCTCGTTTTCCGCCAAAATACTCGTGCATGTTGCGTGAAAACCCGAGAACCGCCTCATCAAATTGTTGGTACATGCGGCAATAAATATCATTGTTGCCCAGTAAAACAGCCATTTTCAATCCTGAAGCCTTGACCATCCGGGCAAGTTGAATGTCCTCTACATTTTGATTCCGTACTTTCGAATGCCATTGAAAATCCCGATAGTTTTCAGTTTCGAACATCATAAACTGCCCGTTAGCCGCCGAGATCGATGGGAATTTGGTCTTCTGAGCCAGAATCATTGGTAGCAAACTTTGTAGAATCCAGTTCATAACCGGTACGGTCAGCCATTCGGCGAGCGATCTCATTCCTTGCTGCGGAAATACAGATAAAAGTGATAACCGGTTTTCCTGAAAAAATGAAACTGCTTTTGAGATCGAATCACGACTTAATTCAACATCGGCATCCAGAAAAATCAGGCATTTTCCACTCGCTTTTTGAGCCAGCTGATGGCAGGCAAAATTTTTCCCCAGCCAGTTCTCCGGAAGTTTTTCGCCCAAAAACCAATGAATCCGATCATCGTCACCGGCAAACCAGTTCAGAATTTCTTCTGTATTGTCCGATGAATGATCGTCGCAAACAATCACTTCAAAATCAGGATAATCCAGTTTTTGAATGCCACTCAGTAACCGACCAATTGCCGCTTCCTCGTTGCGTGCAGGAATCAGAAGTGAAACCTTCGAAAAGGCAATTGGCTTTTTCGCCGGTAGATGTAGTCCGGATAATAGATTCACCAGCGAAATAAACATCCGGAGTGCAAGAAAAACCAATATGCCGATTGCCAGAATTTCCATTGTTTATTCTGTTTGTTTCAAAATACACGACTGATAAAACGAATGATAGGCATTTTCAATTACTTCAGCCGTCCGTTCTCCTGTAAAGTTTTCAATATAAATCCTGATTTCGGGGCGCGCCAGACTGAAATGATCGACCAAAACTACTGCAAACGCTATTGCTGTTTGATTTTGTTTATTGCTTGTCAAACGGGAAAAACCCTGCTGAAAGGTGAAATTCTGCACGTGATGTGAAATAATTTCGCCTGAAGGATAAATGGTCACCACATTCCCTGGATTTTGAAGCAATTCAGCTGCATAATTCAGCGATTCAATCAGGTCGCGACTGTTTTTGCGAACCGAAAATACGCCACAACGGGTTAAGAACATGCGCTTTGCCATTTGTTCTTCCAGCATCATTACATGGAATCTGCGTCTGAACACTTTATGGCACAGGTACATCGACCAATATCCGTCGTAATAACTAAAATGGTTTTGCAGCAAAAGTACCGACTGGTCTTCAGGAAAAACAGCCCCGGTAATTACACTGATTTTGCGGAAATGTATTTTTTGCAGCACCCTGAACCAGGAACTGAAAAACCACAACGAAACCGGGTCATAATTGGCTTTAATCATGGTTGCTGTCCTTTCATCTGGTACAATTTCCACCAGGGAGTGCCGGGCGAATCGTGGTGTTCAAAATGATATCCGAAGAAATAGCAGGAAAGCATAGCCCACCAGTGCGGCCCTTTCTGGGTGCGCGAATGGTGCGGCATCATCGTTTCGGTATGCGGCAAGCGGTGAGGCAGATAAGTTCCGAAATAAAACAACTGAAAGGTTGCCAAAACTGATGGCAGAATCCAGAAAAAAATCAGGTTCAATTGATCGACCCAAATTTGAAGGATGTTGAAAACCACCGCAAAAATGACAAACTGCCAAATACTCACATAATTTTTCAGGAAGAAAAACCACCAGCGCCAGAAGTTTTGCGATGAGGTGCAAAAATCGGGATCGCCGGCTTCGCCCGGAAACTGATGGTGCAACTTGTGCTTTTCGAGCAACCGTGAATACGAAAGCGCCGCAAAAAAACGGGTTGCCACATGCCCTACCCCATTGTTTATTGCATGGTTAGGCGAAACCAGGCCGTGCATTGCATCGTGGGCGGTGATAAAAAGTCCTGTATATAAATAGGTTTGAACTGCAACATAAACGTAAAACATAGGCGAAGTAAACGAGACTTCAACGAAGGTCAGCAACCAGACCAGATGACCTAGCCAGGTTAAAATAACTGTCAATGCAATTAAAAGTCCCATAGCGGTGTTCTGATTAAAATATTTAATGCCAGAAAGAAAACTACCTGCATTAATAACAAAATTCCTGCAATACGGTTGTTGATTTCGATTTTCAGAATACGGATCATCAAGAATAAGAAACCTGAAATCAGGAACCAATCCATGTAATTTTTTAGAGGAATTGAACCGTCGGGCCAGCTCCACATGCCGGTAGCAATAGCGACCGGCTCCATCAGCCAGTCGAAAACCACCATTGCCGCTGCTCCAATTAATGGGAAATACCACTTGTCGCGAACAGTTTTTGCAAGCGACGAAATACAATAAATGAGTACCAGCCAGTTGATTCCTATGGTTAAGGGCGTATTCCAGAGCTTAAATCCAAGTACATCGCCGTAAATATAATTGCCAAAAACAACCTGCGTATTTACACCAATCAGTTCGGCAAAAAAACCGATCAACGCAATACCCACAAAAGCGAGCCAGCTCTTCAGGTTTTTTGGTTCATGAAAATACATTAAAAGTATAGCCGCAGCAACCATTCCCCACGGGGTAAGCATCTGAAAAATCGGACGTAACGGCTGAATCATAAATCCGGCAATGCCCACCAAATACCAAATTACCACTAAAATTTTAACCATCTTCTTTTTAATTCATAATTTGTACTTCTTCCTCCTGCAGATTCCTTTTGCAGAATATCTTTACTTATCATCATTCTTAAGTCGATTTTCAATATCCAGATTTTGATGTAAAATCCTGATGATTTCTATAATGTTGTCTTCTGTCTTCCTAAAAAAAATCAGGTGAGATTTAACTTTTGACACTCTATATCCGGTTCTGACATAATCCATTTTTCTACATAATTCATAGTTGTCCACAATGAATTGAATTTCGTCAATAATGAGATTATGATATCTATCAGCCTGTTCTCTTGACCATTTGTTTAAAGTGTAAAGCCAGATTTTTTCTAAATCGAAAATAGCTTTTTCGCTTATCCGATATTTATTATTCATAGGTATCTCTGATGTAAGTCTGCAAGATGCTGGTCTGAATTAAAATTTTCAACCATCTGGCTGTTTTCACCCTCAATCAAAGCATTTCTTAATTCTTTCAGTTTTTTTTCCTCTGATTCTAAAAGTCTTAATGCTGAACGCACAACTTCACTCGCAGAGTTATATTTTCCTGAAGCCACTGATGAACTTATAAAATCCTCAAAATGTGACCCTAATGATATTGATGTGTTTTTTCCCATTTTTTCAATTTTTTATCCAAAATTACCAAATCTTGGTAACAAAATCAAGAAACCGAATAAAAGCCTATTATCCAATTTTCAATCAACCTTCTAAAGCACTATTATATAGCAGGTTGTGTCATTTGCAAAATTACGCACAACGTTGGTGGTAAAAAAAGGAGTTCTTCATTCAAACTATTAAAATCCATGGTCTTTTGTTTGTTGGTATTGCTGCATGGGAATTTCCTCCAAAAGACGGATAAATATGTGCCGACCACAAGAAGTCCTGTTTAACTAGGAACAGGCATTTAATTTTTCCAAACTATCTCGAGATTATATTTTGGAAAATTCTCGTCCTTAGTTATAACAGTTAATTGTTCAACTAATCCTTGAGAAATGATTATTCTATCAAATGGATCACGATGATGAAAATCTAAGGTTAAAAGTTTTTGAATATGTTCAAAAGTAATAGGAAGTAACTCGAAATCGTAGAGTCTAATAATAAATCCATTACTTCTACTTTCCTACATTGATTTTTAGTTGTAATATCTGTCAATATCCGCCTGTCGTTGTCGGTGTCTTATTCGAATATGCTCCAGGCAAAGATCAACCTCTTTCTGTGTAGCGAATGCCCTGGCTATAACTAACAACCTGGCATCTCGGACACTCAGTAGAGGCATT
>JAUYTA010000921.1 GCA_030695265.1 Bacteroidota bacterium | reverse complement strand
ATTGTTGATGAACACCTCATCAAAGGTCGCAAAATAAATCGTTTGCTTTATCTTGATCCTGAGAACCAGGAGCATATCGCAGACTCGAAACACATGGGTTTCTACAAAAAACAGCTCAGAATTGCATTGCGCAACTGCGGTTTTATAGATCCTGAAAATATTGATGAATACATTTCGCGTGATGGGTATGAGGCTTTGGCCAAATGTCTGACTGAAATGACACCTCAGCAGGTAATTGAAGAGATGAAGAAATCAGGTCTTCGCGGTCGTGGAGGCGGAGGTTTTTCAACCGGCCTGAAGTGGGAAATTACCAGCAAATCAGTATCTGATGTTAAATATGTGGTTTGTAATGCCGACGAAGGTGACCCTGGCGCATTTATGGATCGTTCAATTCTGGAAGGCGACCCACATTCGGTGCTCGAAGCGATGGCCATTTGCGGCTATTGTATTGGCGCCGACAAAGGCTTGGTTTATATTCGGGCTGAATACCCTTTGGCCATCGAACGCCTGAAAATTGCCATCAATCAGGCACGTGAATATGGTTTGTTGGGTGACGATATTCTGGGAACCGGGTTTAATTTCGATGTTGAAATCCGATACGGAGCCGGAGCTTTTGTGTGCGGCGAAGAAACCGCACTGATCCATTCGATGGAAGGAAAACGTGGCGAACCGACCGTAAAACCACCATTTCCGGCAGAAAAAGGTTACAATGGCAAACCTACCAATGTGAACAATGTGGAAACTTTTGCCAACATTCCGGTTATCATTAATAAAGGTGCGGAATGGTTTGCTTCAATCGGCACTGAAAAATCAAAGGGAACCAAAGTATTTGCTCTCGCCGGAAAAATCAATAATGTGGGTTTGATTGAAGTTCCAATGGGAATTACCCTTCGCGAAATAATATACGATATTGGCGGCGGAATAAAGGATGGCCGCAAATTCAAAGCAGTACAGACTGGTGGTCCCTCCGGAGGTTGTTTGACCAATTCGTTTTTGGATACACCGATTGACTACGATAATCTGGTTGCTGCCGGCTCCATGATGGGTTCAGGCGGAATGATTGTGCTTGATGATACCGATTGCATGGTGGCTATTGCTAAATTTTACCTCGAATTTACGCTCGACGAATATTGTGGAAAATGCACTCCCTGCCGTATTGGCAACAAACGACTGCACGAAATTCTGGAAAAAATAACCGAGGGAAACGGCAAAGTGGAAGATCTCGACCGGCTGAGGTTATTGAGCAATGTAATTAAAGATACATCACTTTGCGGGTTGGGACAAACATCGCCCAATCCGGTACTTTCAACACTCGACCATTTTTACGACGAATACCTGGCGCATGTCACAACGGCTTCCTGTCCGGCAGGACAGTGTAAAGCATTGATGCACTACTCGATTGACGCTGACAAGTGTACCGGTTGCACGCTTTGTTTCAGGAATTGTCCGGTTGGCGCTATTTCAGGAGAAAGACGTGCCGCCCATTACATCGATCAGTCGTTGTGTATCAAATGTGGTGTGTGTGTTGCGAAATGTAAGTTTGATGCAGTTTTAATTGGCTAAAAAGTACTTTCTATGGAAATGATAAACCTAACAATAGATCATAAACCGGTAGTAGTCCGCAAAGGAACCACCGTGCTGAAAGCGGCTTCGAGTATCGGGATCGACATCCCAACGCTTTGTTACATGAAGCTGGATGACATGAACATCGAGAATAAACCCGGAGGGTGCCGTGTTTGCGTGGTAGAAGTGAAAGGCCGCAAAAATCTCGCGCCTGCCTGCTGTACCGAAGCCACTGAAGGAATGGAAATCAGTACCCATACCATCCGCGTTGTAAATGCCCGTCGTACCGTGGTTGAGCTGATTTTA
>JAUYTA010000915.1 GCA_030695265.1 Bacteroidota bacterium | reverse complement strand
TTTCCAGAATTTGAATCGCTTTTTGCTCATTCTTGCAGAAATATTGACATATCCCATAATTTTTCAACACATCAAAAGTCGAATCATTTTCGGCAAGGTATTTTTCATACGGAAATATTGCTTTTTCATAATCCTTCAGTTCAAACAAAGCATCAGCCTGTCGCAACAAAATAGTTGGATTGTGCGGAAAAACCGCCAACGCTCTCGCACCAGTTACAACGACCTTTTCAACATCCTTTTTGCGTTTGTAAATGGCAATCAGATTCAAATGGGAACTGAAATCACCCGGATTCTCAGCCAAAACCTGCTCATACAAACGAATTGCAAGGTCGGGTTTACCAGTTCTAAAAGCAGCAAAAGCAAACTGTTTATTGAAATACACATTCGTTGAATCGACTTTATAAATGCTTTCAAAAGTCTGAAAAGCCCGCATAAAATCGTCGATACTAATGTAAGCCCGTCCCAGCTTTGCTTTCAGGCTTAAATCTTTGGGCGAATACTCAACCGCCCGGCGATAACAATCAACCATTTGGTAAATATTTCCCAGATTCGAATAATTCTCACCCAATTCGGCCAGGTACAAACTATTTTGAGGATCGTAAAACAAAGCCTGCTCCAGCGATTTGCAGGCCAAAAGTGGTTTTGACTGTTCTTTGTAAACAAGGGCCTGCTTAAAGTACAATTCAGCTTCAGGTTTATCCTGAATTTGGGATGAAATACGGTTCAAAGCCTTGTCGTACTTCTTGTTCAGGATAAGCTCATCAATGGATTGTGCAAACAACTGAAACGGTAGAATGAGCAAAACTAGGATGATTGTTTTCGGTTTCATGGCTGATTGATTTTTTGATTATTGGGTGCGGAAGTTACCATGGGTGCGGAAGTTTGTAACTTCCGAATTAAATGCGATTAAAAATCGCATCACCCGTTACGCCGTTAGTACCTGTCAGGTTTTCGAAACCTGACAGGTCTAAGAGATAACTATTACTGCAAAACAAAATTGATTGGAATGGTGTATTGAACGGCAACAAC
>JAUYTA010000914.1 GCA_030695265.1 Bacteroidota bacterium | reverse complement strand
GGTCAGATCACAAACCATGGTCTGAAAATTCAGCAAAGCTTCCAGACGGCCCTGCGAAATTTCGGCCTGATAGGGTGTGTAACTGGTGTACCAGACAGGATTTTCGAGCACATTCCGGAGAATAACTGCCGGGGTAATGGTGTCGTAATAACCCATCCCGATGTAGGTATTGTAAACTTTGTTTTTGGAAGCCAGTGCCAGAATCTTGCGGAAATACTGACGTTCAGTCAATCCGTCTTCAAGATTAAGCGGATTTTTCAACCGGATATTTTCAGGAACAGTCTGACTCATCAATTCATCCAGTGTTGAAACGCCAAGAACATTCAGCATTTCCTGAATTTCCAGATCGCGTGGGCCTATGTGGCGCATTACAAATTTATCGCTTGCCATATTATTGTAGTTTTTTAAGCCTCCCCCAAACCCCATTCCCGGTATAACCGGGAGGGCTTTAAGAATCGGTATTTGAATATTTTCTGTTTGAAAGGGCAATATTAGTGTTTTCGGGAGTTCTATAAAATGATATTAATTGGATAAGCGACAAATTGGCATCGTAAGCTATATTACTTATTAGTTGCTGCCATTTTTTATTTAATTGACTCTATTCTATCAAGATAAACATTTATCAAACTGTTATCTTTTTATATTTTGCCATTATGCAATCGCTTGAATTGAATATTGATGACCCATCAAATCAGCCGCAAATCTCAAACAGGCATCAATATCCTCAGATACAAGTGTTGGATATTGCTTAAGGATTTCATCCTTGGAATCGCCGGCACTTAAAAATTCTAAAATAGTCTGCACAGTAATTCTTTTACCCCGAATGGTTGGCTTACCATTGCAAATACTAGTATCAACCGTTATCCTGTCAATTAATAAATCCATATGGTTAAATTTTATTCAAAAATAATCACTTAAACTCTATTCGGCAATGTTTACAAGTCTAACAACCAGGTATCTTACTTTTGTCTCCACTCGAGAGCTTTTTTTTTTGTAAGTCAATGGCTGATATTTTTGTATCGTTTAATCCTCCAGCCCAATCTTGTCTTAATTTTCTTTGTCGATGAGTCACTTTCTTGTTGATCAGATAATCCAAATAATGGTCTAATTCACCAATTAATTCAGGGGATAACTGACTGATTTTTGTTTCTATATTTTTTAATGCTCTCATAAAACAAAGATAATCAAATTAGCTATTCTGGATAATGAACTTTTCTGCATCCACCTAAAAGGGAACAATGAATATTCTAGGTCAAAAACGGATTGTTCTTTTTCTCAAATCCAATGGTGGTTTCGGGACCATGTCCGCAATACACCACTGTTTCTTCCGGAAGAGTGAGCAGTTTGGTTTTGATATTTTCGGTCAGGCGTTCAAAGCTTCCGCCCGGAAGGTCTGTACGGCCGATACTTCCGTAGAAAAGTACATCGCCCGCAATCAGAATTTTTTGTTCATGATTGTAAAAAACCACGCCACCCGGCGAATGCCCCGGCGCTGCAATTACCTGCAAATACGAATTTCCGAATTTAAGCTGGTCACCTTCCTGAAAAAATAAATCCGGTGCATCAACTGGTTCCATCGGAATGCCAAATAAATCGCCATGATCTTCAGCCTGTTCAACCAGAATTGCTTCATCCGGATGACATTCAAAGTCAAGCTGGTATTTGTTCTTGCAATGGGTAATTCCCATAATATGGTCGAAATGGCAATGCGTATTGATCAGCCTGACCGGTTTTAACTGCTTTTCTAAGATAAACGCGTCGAGTTCCTGACGTTCGTTTTCATAGTAACATCCTGCATCGATAATGGCGCATTCGCCGGTTTCATCGTATGCAACGAAAGTATTTTCCTGAACCTGGTTAAAGGTGAATTTTTTAATCTGTATCATCTTTTTTTATTTATCTGTTCCTTTTAACATCGGAACAAACACATAAGTTCCGTGCGTTTCCTTGTAATATTCGGTGTCGCTGGTTTTAACCAAAACGTACATGGTTTGTTTTTCGCGTGGGCCCATCGGAATTACCATGCGTCCGCCAACCTTTAGTTGTGCAAGTAATTCTTCAGGAATGACAGGAGCCCCGGCTGTTACTATGATTTTATCGAACGGGCCGTAGGTTGGCAGTCCTTTGTAACCGTCGCCGAAGAAAAATTTGGGGTGATAACCGATTTGCGGAAGGATTGACTGCACTTTGAGATACAATTCGCGCTGGCGTTCGATGGTGTAAACAGTGGCGCCCATTTCAAGCAGAACAGCCGCCTGATAACCTGATCCGGTGCCGACTTCAAGAATTTTATCGTGTCGTCCTACCTGCAAAAGCTGTGTTTGCATGGCCACTGTAAATGGCTGGCTGATTGTTTGTCCGGCCCCAATCGGGAAAGCCTGGTCTTTGTAGGCAAACTGAATAAAACTGCTGTCCATAAACAGGTGACGCGGCACATTGCCGATTGCATCCAGTACCCTTTCGTCTTTAACACCCTTGATACGAATACCTTCCACCATTCTTTTCCGCAAACCCTGATGACGCAATGTATCCTGAAACTCCATAAGATAAACCTTTTTTCAAATTTAGCTAAATACAGGCCCGAAAAAACCTGAACAAATAAACATTATTAACAATCGACGTTGAAAAGTATTTTGGCCAACAATATTAAGGATTTTTAATTTATTACTATTTTGCGTGTATGTTAAAACTCGGAATTTTTGGCGACCAAACAAGCAATCCGGAGCTTATGAGGCAGTTGAAAACCATGCCTGAAGTCACCGTAGCAGGGGTTTATTTCTCCGGAAATGCAACTTTTGATGGTGGGTTTACTGAATTTTTTACCCCAATTGAATTGATGGAAATTTCGGATGCCATCCTGATCCTGAGCGATAAAAGTATCAGCAGCGATTTGATTCGGATGATTTTACGGAAGAGCAAACACATTTATCTTAAAACAATTCCCAACCTGAATATTCGGGAAATGAAAGAATTGATAGATCTGGAAAAAGAAGCCGGGATTGTCAATTTTATTTACAACCCTTTCGATTTCATTCCACATTTCGATCCTTTCCTGAATAAATATGAGAAACCGATGCTCATTAATTTGCGAACTTGTTTTGAAGGATCAACGCTGAAGCCGGCAAATGAGATGCTGCTCTTAGTGACCGCCATCAACCGGGTAATCCAAAGCAATTACAGAAAAAACGATGTTGTAGGTATTGAGGATTCGGAAGGTCAGTTGGTTGTAAATGTTCGTATTGAGTACGAAAACAGCAGCGTGGCTAATCTTACAGTTTCGAAAGAAAAAACTTCGGGCTATTGCGAAATTCTAAGCACCGGAGGGCGAAGCAATTTTGAATTTCAATCGCCGCTTTATCTTTCATATCCCAATCCAAATCAGGAATTTACCTCCATCAATAATTTCATCCGGATGATTCAGGTTCATAACAAACAATTGAACTCCTTCGCCAATTTGCTGAACGGTGTCCGCATTGTGAATGAGATCAGTGAACATCTTCGATTCAACGAAATAAAATTCTAAGAGAAAATAACACTACTTTTGCAGCAATATTTTTAGGGTTATTGCGTTCATACTTGCGCATGCAACCTAATTTTTCTCTATGAATAAAAATTTACATGTTGCCAAATATCTGGGTTTTGATATAATTGCCGCAATCATCAGTTGGACATTATTTTATTTATACCGGAAGATCTACATAGAACCGTTGACGTTTGGTATTGAAATTCCGCTGGAGCTTACCGATAAATATTACCAGGCGCTTGTTTTCATTCCGATTTTCTGGATCACAATCTATTACATTACAGGTCAATATTCGAATATCTACCGAAAATCGCGTCTGCTCGAATTGGGTAAAACCATTGCAACTTCAGTTTTTGGTGTCACCGTAATCTTTTTCCTTCTATTGCTGAACGATTCTATCAGCGATTATAAAAAATACTACAACCTTTATTTTACGCTGCTTGGCCTTCATTTTGGATTTACCTATCTGTTCAGGCTCATTCTTACCACCCGCACAATACACAAAATACACAAGCGTCTTCTCGGATTCAATACCATTATTATTGGTGGCAATAAAAAAGCCGTTAAACTGGTCGAGGAGATGATGGCGCAAAAAAGGCCTGCGGGAAATAAGATTATAGGATTTCTAACTGTTGACAAACGGGAATCCTATCCTTTGGAAAAGTATGTGCCCAATCTTGGAAACTATAAAAATCTGCAAAAAATAATTGGTGAGCAGGAGGTTGAAGAAATCATTATTGCCATTGAATCAACCGAGCACAAGCTGTTGAGCGAAATTCTCACCATGCTGGAAAACCGG
>JAUYTA010000354.1 GCA_030695265.1 Bacteroidota bacterium | reverse complement strand
TAGAATTTTAGGTTTGAGAAACTCTTAAATATTGGAACTGCTCCATATCTGCCAAGCAAATAATCTTTATTGACAATCTTGTCATTTCGAACTTTAAACTCATCCAGTGAATATAGGCGAGATTGATTTTCGTTTTTCTCAACAAACCATATCTCATCTCGTCTCAATAAATCCAAATCCAGTAAAAGTGACTCATGCGTGGTTGCAATAAGTTGACTTTCATTATTCAACGACAGTTTTAAAAATAATTCAAAAATTCCATAAGTCAATTTTGAATGTAGGCTTCTATCCAATTCGTCAACAATAAACACTGAGTCTGTTTTTGTTAATTCGTGTAAAGCCGGAATAAAATCAAATAAACGCTGGGTTCCATCCGACTCGTCTTCAATATCAAAGACAACAGCATTTCCTTCATCTGATAAATGCTCAAGACCAATCTTTTTTATTTTATATTCGTTACTTTCATTTTTCATTAATGCGTAAGTTATCCCATTAATTTCAAAGATTATAGCTTTTGCCTTTTCGATATTTTTAGTTAAGTCTTCTTTGATTCTTTTAGGAATATCAAAACTGTCTAAGTCAATTTCTTCTGAAGTTACATTATTGATACCCGTTTGAAAAACATTCAAAAAGCTATTAAATGTTTTTGTCATTTCAGTATCATCACCAATAAAATTTAATCCTGCAAATTTTGAATCTGGTTTTAGAACGGTCAATTTCTTATCAAACCAGTTATAGACATCAATAAATCCAACGACTTCAGGAAAATCATTAATGCTTTTTCTGTTTATCTCGCTTAGAAATAGAAGATTGTCGGAATTCCGGAAGTCTTCTTTGTACACATCAAATCGTTTCTTTGCTTTTAAACTCAACTGAAGTCCAATTTCAATTTCGTGTTTCCCGGCATCATTAATGAATCGTTCAAAAACTTTTTTTTCTTTATTATTTCCTATTTCGTAAAGCCACTCTTCAATTATTTTATGCTTATTCAATTGTATCGCAAAACCATATGAGTAATATTTATTTCCAGCCTTAATTTCGTAATTAAAGATTGAAGGGCTATCTATATTGTCCTTCTTTAAGCGAAAATGACAATTGATTGGATTTAATTTGTCAATACCCATTGTAATTACTTTTTGAGAAAAGTCAATTGCTTTTACAAGATTTGTTTTTCCTGAAGCATTTGCACCATAAATTACGCTTGATTTGAGAATATTTATTCCGTCCCCTTTGAAAACATGGGCTGATAATCGTCTTTCTTTATTTGCAATTAATGAGAATTCGACTTTGTCATTAAACGACAAGAAATTCTCAACATTAAATCGTATTAGCATGATTTTATATTTAAAATTACGTCAAAGTAACGAAATAATCTCATATCATATAATTTCTATTGCAATTTTATTTGCGTTGTTGTCCCCCCACAATAAAAAATAACAGTAATAATTTACCTCTACTTTTCAATTTTAACCATATTTTTCGGAACTTCTTTCCCTATCACCAATTGTTTTTCAGGATTGGTAATTCCAGTATTTATAAATGAAGTTGTTCCGGTTTGTGAACCAGAAACTTTGACAATCGGGTATTGTCCTTCCTTTGTAATCAGCCCGTCAACAGAAACATTTGCACTGTTTTGCAGATCAACTGCCGGTGTACGTTTTGTTTTCAGGTTAAGATTTTTGATTTTTACCTGATCGGCATCAATACAAACCAGGCCATAATCGACATCCATATAAATATTGGTGAGTTCGATATTTTCAAGTTTCATTTCAGGCAAACCTTGCAGGAAAATTCCTGTCATAGCGCCCTTGCAATTCACATCGCGGATAAAAATATTCTTGAACTGAGGCGTTTCCTCAGTAACCGGCAAAAGTGCAGGAGCTTCGCCATCAGCGCCAGCTTCAAGATCTTCGGAAGCAGACCTGCCACTGTAATAAAGGTTGAAAGAAATTGCCTGGGTTGGAATATTCATCATTTCGATATTCGAAATGTAAATATTTTCGACTACTCCTCCCCTGCCCCGGTTGCTTTTAAACCGCAGGCCAACATCGGTTCCAATGAAAGTACAATTGGAAACATGAAGGTTCTTTACTCCGCTTGACATTTCGCTGCCAACAGTAACGCCACCATGGCCATGATAAACAATACAGTTTTTTACGATCAGGTTTTCAGCAGGAATATTCCGGTCGCGTCCATCTTTGTCTTTGCCCGATTTGATGCAAATGGCATCGTCGCCCACATCGAAATTACAATCATGGATAATGCTGTTCTTGCACGACTCGATATCTATACCATCGCCATTCTGCGAATACCAAGGGTTGCGGACAGTGGTGTTCCGCATGGTGAAATCTTCGCACATCAGCGGATGAATGTTCCATGCCGGGGAATTCTGGAAAGTAGGCCCATCGATCAATACTTTCTTGCACGAAATCAGGCTGACCATTACCGGACGCAAAAAATCCCGTATTTGTTTAAATTCTTCTTTGGTTTTTAATGAACGTACCACATTCATTTCAGCAATTTTTTCACCTTTCCTGAATTGTTCCGATGGATACCATATTTTGCCATTTTCACTCACCAAACCACCTGAAGCAACCAGTTTTTTCCATTGCGATTCTGTCAGTTTTTCTTTTTTAACTGCACGCCAGGCATCGCCCGAACCGTCAAAAATACCGTTTCCGGTAATGGCAATGTTTTCGAGGTCGCGGCCATTGATTGGAGAGATGCAACGAAATGTATTCAGGCCTTCAAAACTGGTCTCCACCACCGGGTACAAATCTTTATTGGCGCTAAATATCACTGTTGCACCTGTTTCGGTATGCAGTTCGATATTGCTTTTCAGGGTTATTGGTCCGGTCAGCCAGATTCCGCGAGGGATGATCACCCGCCCGCCGCCTTTTGCTGAAAGAGCTTCAATGGCATCGGCAAATGCCTGGGTACAATGTTCCTGTCCGCCGCTTTGTGCACCAAAATCGGTAATAGAAACTGAATTGGCCGGAATAACAGGCTCCTGAACACGGGGCATGTCAAACTCAATTCCTTCGTACAAATCATCAGCCTGACTGGTTTCTACCTTAGGCTGTGCGTTTGTACATGAAAAAAGCATTGCTGCAGCAAGCAGCGCGAAAATTGTTTTAAATGGTTTCATATCTATGGATTTTTGATTTCTAATTTATTATTGATGATTAAAATAGTTCCAAATTTCAGGTTCCAAATTCCAAGTCTGGCGATAGCTTGAATACTGCGACTGAACAATGATCACTTGAACTTTTCAACCCATTCACCCAAAATATTTTCAGGCGTATAGGTTGCAGCTTCTGCATCGCTTAACTGGTGCGACCAACTCACCCTTTTTTCTACGGAAGCCCCTGCTCCAATGTTTTTATACTCGGCAAAAAAGCTTGTCTTCTCATTGTCTGATTTGCCCCAATTGTGCCAGCCTTCAGGTTTGATCATGCCACCCAATTCGCAGCGTAAAAAAGCTGATTTGCCAAATGGACGCCACGGACG
>JAUYTA010000351.1 GCA_030695265.1 Bacteroidota bacterium | reverse complement strand
CTACGGAGCTACCGAATACACTCTGGATTTTAACAAGGCGATCAATGAATTGTGTGGCCACCCATTCATGTTTCTTTCTTCAAATCCTTTGGTTTCAGTCGAGTTAATCAAGGCGCAACCTGAAATTAGTACTGAAATTGGCAAGTATGGAATCAAGCTGAAAACAAATATTACCAACACCGATCAGCGTTCAGTTTTGGTAAAAGAAACCCAGACACGTTTCAAACTTATCACGCTCAGCCCCCAGCAACATTCAATTATCCGGATGATCAACCAGGGAATTACGATCCCTGTAAAAGGAAAATCCAAACTCATTGAAGCGGTTTCGAGCCTGAGTGGTTTGATGACCGTTCATTCGGATTTTGATGATGGAAGCGCTGAAATGAAATCAATTGAAGCCGATTCGCGCATCAGGATACAGATCGTACCGATGGGTGACGGTTTAAAAGTGCAGATGTTTGCCAAACCATTGGGCACTGAACCTCCTTACATAAAACCTGGCATGGGCGGAAAAGTGGTTTATGGAATGGTTGACGGCGAAAGGTGTCAGGCATTAAGGAACATGAAAGCTGAAAATGCCAATGCCATGAAATTGACAAACGCTGTTTCTGCCTTTATCGATGCTGATTTAATTGAAGAAGCCGAACTTTTTTCTGACCCTTACGATTGCCTCGGATTACTTGAAATTCTGAATGAAAACAATGATATTGCGATTGTTGAATGGCCTGAAGGGGAACATTTCAGAATGAAAAAATCGGCTTCGTTTGCGAACCTGAACCTCCGGATAAAAGGAAAAGGACAATGGTTTGAATTGGATGGAGAATTAAACATTGATGAAGCGACGGTTTTGAGCCTGAAAGAATTGCTTAGCCTGAACCGCAAAAGTAAAGGCCGTTTTATTGAACTGAAAAAAGATGAATTTCTGGCTTTGACCGAGGAACTTAAAAAACATCTCGATGAACTTGAATCCTATTCCAACATCGATAAAAATGGTGTAACTGTCAACCGGTTTGCTTCGCATGCTCTGGAAGAAATTACCGGGCGTGCAGCTTCATTCAAAACCGATAAGTCGTGGAAAGAATTTCAGAAACAGATTAAAAATATTTCATCGGTTGATGTTCCGGTTCCGGCAACGCTCGATGCAGAGTTGCGCCCTTATCAGGAAGAAGGTTTCCGCTGGATGACGCGCCTGAAAACCTGGAATGCCGGAGCTTGTCTGGCCGATGACATGGGTTTGGGAAAAACGGTTCAGGCAATTGCCATGATGCTGCATCTGGCCGAAAATGGACCAATAATGGTAGTTTGCCCGGCTTCGGTGGTTCCAAACTGGGGCAGCGAACTGCAAAAATTTGCGCCTACCCTGAATATCGTAAATCTGAAACAAGGAAAACGGGAAGATGCTTTTACTTCGCTGGCAGCTTTTGACGTGCTGGTAATTACTTACGGTTTGCTGCAATCGGAGGACAAGCAGATTTCGAAAATCAACTGGGCGATGGCTGTTTTAGACGAAGCCCATGCCATCAAAAATACCCAGACCAAATCATCAAAAGCGGCCATGAATATTCAGTCTGAATTTAAACTGGCACTTACCGGAACGCCCATTCAAAATCATTTGGGAGAATTGTGGAACCTGTTTAATTTCTGCAACCCCGGGTTGTTGGGTACTTTGCCGCAATTTACCGACCGGTATGTGAAAACCGAAATTCAGGCACAGAAAAATCACCTGAAAAAACTGATTACCCCGTTTATTTTACGCCGGACAAAAAACAAGGTGCTTGACGAATTGCCGCCCAAAACTGAAATTACTCACACGGTTACTTTAAGCGAAAAGGAATTGGCGTTTTACGAAGCATTGCGGCGCGAAGCGATTGATACGATCGAAAACAATGGTGGCGGCAACGGTCAGCAACACCTTCAGGCATTGGCTGAAATTACCAAACTGCGGCTGGCCTGTTGCAATACTGCGCTGGTAAACAAAGACATAAAATTGCCCTCTGCAAAACTCGAAGCTTTTTTTGAAATTGTGGAGGAATTGCGCGCCAATAAACACCGTGCATTGGTGTTCAGCCAATTTGTGATGCATTTGGCGATTGTCAGAAAAGAGCTGGACAAGCAAGGCATCAGCTATCAGTACCTGGATGGATCGACTTCCATTCCCGATCGTCAGTTGGCAGTGAAAGCTTTCCAGGCTGGCAAAGGCGAACTGTTCCTGATCAGCCTGAAAGCCGGTGGATTGGGACTGAACCTCACTGCCGCCGATTATGTGCTGCACCTCGACCCATGGTGGAACCCGGCCATTGAAGATCAGGCGAGCGACCGCGCCCACCGAATAGGCCAATTACGTCCGGTGACCATTTACCGCTTGGTTGCTAAAAATACAATTGAGGAGAAAATTCTG
>JAUYTA010000861.1 GCA_030695265.1 Bacteroidota bacterium | reverse complement strand
ATCTACCCCATAAGCCATGGCACCAATTGCCTGAATGCCTCCTAATTTATATATTTTGGATATTCCAACCAATTGAGCTGCAAACAATATCGCAGGATTAATTTTCCCGTTTTTATCGGGTGGAGTACACAACACGATTTCCTTGCAGCCAGCAATGATGGCCGGAATAGCAAGCATTAATACTGTCGAAAACAGCGGAGCAGATCCTCCGGGAATGTACAAACCAATTTTATCAATCGCCACCGCTTTTTGCCAGCAGGTTACTCCGGAGGTTGTTTCAATCCGTTTGGTAACCGGTATCTGTGATTCATGAAATTTCCGGATATTTGATGCTGCAATTTTAATTGCTTCTTTTAGGGAATTATCAACCGAACCCGACGCTTCCGCAATTTCTTCAGCAGTCACGGATATGTTTTCAATAAAAACGCCATCAAACTTTTCAGTGTATTTCCGGATTGCATCCATTCCGCTGGTTCGGATTTCTGTTAAAATTTCCTGAACCTGATTTCTAAGCTCACTAACGCTAAACGTTGGACGTATCAGCAATTCGTCCCAGGTGTTTTTCGGAGGATTGATATAGGTTTTCATTTTTTTATGTTTTCAAGGGTTTCATTTTCAGCGCCAAAATATTACCTGCGAATAACAGAAAAACTCCAATGGCTGCAACAATTCCCCATTGATAGTTTTCGAAAAATGACGAAATCATCAAAGCAATTACTGGAGCAACCAATGTGGTATATCCTGCACGGTCGGGGCCAATATCGCCAACGAGCTTCAGATAAAGGGTGAAGGCAACGATGGAACCGAACAGAGATAAGTACAACAATGAAGCAATGTAAGGAAAAGTTACTTCGAATGTAAAGCTTCTCCCAGAGAGTGGAACCATCAGCATCATGGCCAGACTTCCGTAGGTCATACTAAATGCATTGGTCTGGATGACAGGCAATTTTTGTGTTTGATTGTATTTGGAAAGTATATTTCCCAACGATGCCAGAACAATGGACCCCAGACAGAACAACAATGCTTTATAGCCTATGGCCATTTGCGCTGAATTTTGCAATTCGTGGTTAAAAATCAGCAGAGTACCGGCAATTCCAAGGATAGCACCTGCCATCACTTCTTTCCTGAGCTTTCCCTTCAGGAGCAAATAATTAAAGAAAATATTGGTGAATACGGCAAACGAAAAAATGATAGCCACCACGCCACTGGGTAAATCTTCCTCGGCCAGATAAACCAGCCAGTAATTAAACCCAAACAAAATGATCCCTTGTAAAAACATTAAAAGATGCTCGCGAAAGGTGTACCGCAGGTTCAGTTTCCGGATAGCACTGAATGCCATTAACAGCACACCGGCAATCAGGAAGCGGTAAACAACCGAAACCAACGGATCGACCTGCCCCAACTGAAACTTGATGGCAAACCATGTCGATCCCCAAATGAAACACGGAATAATGAAAAATAACAATTGTTTGGGCTTCATTTTTTCAACTAAAAAATCATTTTTTCAATTGGAATAACCAGAATTCCCTGCGCTCCGACCGCTTTCAACTTTCCGATAATTTCCCAAAAGTCTTTTTCGTCGATTACAGAGTGAACCGAGCTCCAGCCTTCTTCTGCCAATGGCATTACCGTTGGACTTTTCATCCCGGGAAGATATGACTCAATTTCAGCCAGTTTGTCATTGGGCGCATTCAGTAAAATATATTTTTTCTTTTCAGCACGCTGAACCGATTCCATCCTGAAAATCAATTCCTCCAGAATTGCTTTTTGGGCTTCTGAAAGATTTGGATTGGCCACCAGAACAGCTTCTGACTTCACTACAACTTCAACCTCTTTCAGCCGGTTGCTTACCAAAGTACTGCCGGAACTAACAATATCAAAAATAGCATCTGCCAATCCAATTCCGGGAGCAATCTCTACAGACCCATTAATCACATGAATTTCAGCAGAAATATTATTCTTTGTAAAATAATCTTTCAGGATTTCAGGATAGGAAGTGGCTATTTTTTTTCCGTTGAAATATTCTATTCCATTATATTCATCATCTTTCGGAATTGCCAGAGAAAGTCTGCACTTACTGAAACCAAGTCGTTTGGCAACAACCACATTTTCCTTCTTTTCGAGCATCTCATTTTCGCCAACAATACCAACATCAGCAACACCCATGGCAACAGCCTGAGGAATATCATCGTCGCGCAGAAAAAGTGCTTCTATCGGAAAATTGGCGGCTATCGAGATTAGTTTTCTGGTTCCCAGCGGAAGTTTGATTCCAGCTTCCTCAATCAGTTTCAACGAATCTTCGTTTAACCGGCCTTTGGTTTGAATGGCAATTTTTAAAAGTCCTTCCATTTTCGATTTCTGTTTAAATAAAAAAAGGCCTACCATAGTGGTAAGCCTTCTTATTGGGTTAATATTTTAAAAAACATCAAAACAATTACTGCCTACCGGTTGATAGAATTTCATGATGATGGCCGTAAAATGTAATTGTGTTATTCATTTTTACTTTTATGAGGTGCAATTATAGTTATAAATTGAAACTAAAACAAGTCTTTAAATTACAGATTTGTGAAATTTACGTTTTATTAATATTAAAAAATTAAAACGATTGTGTATGTTTGTACAATCGATTGCAATACTAATTTTAAAACAACTAAAATGACAAAAACACTTTCTTTTCTGCTGTTAATCATGCTTGTTGGCATGACCGTATTTTCAAAAAATCAAAAAGACAAAAGTTTTAAGCCTAAAGAAATCAAGAAGGCAATGACTACTGCTGCAATGTGGCAGTTAGCCAATCCAAAACACAAGTTATGGGACTGGACAAATGGCGCTTTTTATGCAGGTATTTCGGCTGCTTACGAAACCACCAAAGACAAAAATCTCCTGAATGCCATGATTGAAATGGGTAATAAAAATGAGTGGAAACCGGGTCCAAGATTGGAACATGCCGATGATCATGCCATTTGCCAGACATACATTGATGTTTACCGCATAAAAAAGGATCAGAAGATGATCGATCCGTTTATTGCGCAAATGGACAAATTCCTGATAACTCCCTATCAAACTAAAGGCATTCAACAAATTACATGGTGGTGGTGCGATGCATTATTTATGGCTCCTCCGGCGATGGTCAAACTCTCGATGATTACCGGAGACAAAAAATACATGGAGCGAAGCGATAAGCTTTTCCATGAGTGTTACGATTTGCTCTATGATAAAGAAGAACATTTGTTTGCCAGAGATTTGGGCTATGTTATAAAAGGTGATGCTAACGATCGCAAAGAAGCAAACGGGAAAAAGATTTTCTGGTCGAGAGGAAATGGCTGGGTAATGGGCGGATTAACTCTACTCTTGAGCGAACTTCCGAAAGACTATAAGGAGCGTCCATTCTATGAAAAAGTTTATAAAGAGATGGCTGATAAAATCGCCAGCCTGCAACAGGCCGATGGACTTTGGAGAGCCAGCTTACTCGATCCTGAATCATATCCTGGTGGAGAAGCCAGTGGTTCTGGTTTTTATACTTATGCTCTGGCATGGGGAATTAACAACGGATTGCTGAACAAAGAAAAATTCCTTCCGGTAGTTCAAAAGGCATGGAAAGGCATGAATACATTAATTCAACCTGACGGGCATGTAGGCTGGTGCCAGCCAATCGGCGCCGATCCGAAAATGAATTTTACTGCTGAAAGTTGGGAAGTATATGGAACTGGAGCATTCTTACTGGCAGGTAGCGAAGTGATCAAACTGAAGAAATAAATACAAAAACGTTCGGTACGTTAAAAAATGTCAAAAAAACACTAATGTTTTCACAAAAAATATTGTGATGAAAAAAGAATAAAAAAAATATAGTTTCTTTGCAGCACTTTGCAAGTTAATAAAGTTGGGCAACCAAAAACTATAAAGATGCGTGATTAGCTATGCAAATAGCTATGTTTTTATCAACCTTCTCAATTGGTTGATCTTGTTTGTGGTATGAAAAGCCGGCCAGTGGGTCGGCTTTTTTTGTGCATTTTTTTTATTTAAGCCACCTTGCAACATTATCCAATAAAACAGCCAGAATAGATAGAAATAAAAAAACCGCCTTGTGAGCGGTTTTTTTATGGGCGTTATCCCAAGTATGTTTTCAGTAATTTACTTCTTGAAGTGTGCCTTAGCCGGCGAATTGCTTTTTCTTTAATCTGACGGACACGTTCGCGTGTCAGGCCAAAACGTTCACCAATTTCTTCGAGTGTCATTTCCTGACAACCGATTCCGAAGAACATCCGGATAATGTCGCTTTCACGTTCAGTTAAAGTAGCAAGAGCACGTTCAATTTCTTTGGCCAGTGATTCCATCATCAGGGCACGGTCGGCATTTGGCGAGTCGTTGTTGATCAGAACGTCCAAAAGACTGTTGTCCTCACCTTCTACGAAGGGGGCATCAACCGAAATGTGGCGTCCTGAAACACGAAGCGTATCAGCAACCTTTTCTGCTGGCAATTCCAACGATTCGGCAAGTTCTTCGGGCGATGGTTTACGCTCGTGTTCCTGCTCAAACTTCGAAAATGCCTTGTTGATTTTATTCAATGAACCCACCTGATTCAAAGGTAAACGAACAATTCTCGACTGCTCAGCCAATGCCTGCAGTATAGATTGACGAATCCACCAAACTGCGTAAGAAATAAACTTGAAACCTCTGGTTTCATCAAACTTTTCAGCAGCTTTTATCAATCCCAAATTTCCCTCATTTATAAGGTCGGGTAAACTTAAGCCCTGGTTTTGGTACTGTTTAGCTACGGAAACAACGAAACGCAGATTTGCTCTGGTTAATTTCTCCAATGCGGCCTGATCACCTTTTTTAATCCGCTGCGCCAACTCCACTTCCTCTTCAACGGTAATAAGTTCTTCTTTTCCAATTTCTTGCAAATACTTGTCTAAAGAAGCGCTCTCACGGTTGGTAATCGATTTTGTAATCTTTAATTGTCTCATATACCCTTCAAAAAAATAGCGTGCAAATATAGGCTTTTAGGGTCAATAATTCAAATGGAATTTTTATTATGGGTTATATTGATATTTTCATAACCTACGCCTTGAAATTATTACGAATTGATTCCAAAAACATAATAAGCGACCTCTCCATTTGGATAAATTCCTTCAACTAATATTCCACCCCTTGAATTTTTAATAATACGTTTAAATTCATTTACTTCCGAAATAGCAGTCTTGTTAACCTGAATAATAATAAATCCTTCTTTAATTCCTGCATCCTTGAATTTACCATTTCCGAGTTCTGTGATTTTCACCCCGGTACGAATTCCCAGTTTTTCTTTATCGCGGTCGGAAATTGCAACAAATTTCGCTCCAAAGATATCGTCGGATCCATCAGCTTTCACAATCTCTGTATCACCGTGTTTGTTACGAAGCGTTACGTTTAATGGTTTCCTTTTATTATCTCTTTTTACCACCACTGTAACTTTATTTCCCGGACGGTGTTTACTTATTTGCTCATGAAGTTCGGAAGTTGAATTTACATCCACTCCATTCACACTGACAATGACGTCTTTATCTTTTATCCCTGCTAATTCTGCAGCTCCTCCAGGCTGAACTTCTGCTATAAAAACTCCTTCAATTTTATCAAGATTATTTGATTTTGCTATGTCAGCGTCAACATCCCGGATTTTAACGTTCAACAATGCCCGCTGAACTTCACCGTATTCTTTTAAATCGGCTACGATTTTTTGAACGATATTCGACGGAATCGCAAAGGAATATCCGGTAAAAGATCCGGTTTGTGAAGCAATTGCAGTATTTATTCCTACAAGTTCGCCCCTGGTGTTTACCAGAGCGCCTCCACTATTTCCGGGATTTACTGCTGCATCTGTCTGAATAAATGACTCAATACGCATCTGATCGGGATTAATCCCGATGTCACGACCCTTCGCACTAACAATCCCGGCAGTGACGGTTGAAGTCAGATTAAACGGATTACCAACAGCCAAAACCCATTCGCCAAGTTTAAGATTATCAGAGTTACTGAATTTTAAAACCGGCATGTTGCTGGCATCTATTTTAACAAGAGCCAAATCGGTGGATGAATCGGAACCAATGAGTTTAGCTTTAAATTCCCGTTTGTCATTCAATATTACACTAATCTCATCTGCATTGTCAATCACATGATTATTGGTAACGATAAAACCATCTGCTGAAATAATTACACCTGAACCTGCACCTTGCCTGATGGGCATTTGTTGCGGACGATTAGCGCCATCACCAAAAAGATAGTCGAGCAGATTATTCGAACTGTAATATCTACCCTTTTGCAACACTTTAATGTGTACAACGGCATGAATTGAGTTTTCTGCTGAAAACGTTAAATCAGGCAAATTTCCTGAATAGTTTGCAGGTAAACTGGTGTATCTCATTGGCTGGTCCTGCTGAACAGTCACGATTTTCGGCTCATCAAAAAAACGCGTATATGACCAGAGTGCAACAAATCCGCCAACCAATGCAATCAACAATGTAAAAATTACTTTCTTGAAAGTTATCATCACTTAGTTCTTTTGGGTTAATAATTTATTACTTTTAAAATGGAATATTAAAGATAACGCATAACATTCATATCTGTTTTGACATTTGTAATTCATTCAAGTTGTTTAACAGTTTTTAACAACAACTTAAACACAAATTTTCCTGTTCAAGATTCAAACCAGTAAACAAACTCTTAAGTGATACTTTCGATATTGCCGGGCAATAATAAATTTGTTGCCATTTGACTGAATATGCATACAACAAATTCATTTCTGTTATATTTGCTGATTGTGGATAAACCACACCTGATCAGATCAAAAAAAACAGAATCAATGCCTTTAAAATTATTCAAGAGAGTTGCAATCCCATCAAATATCTCAACTTACCTGAGCCATACACTGATAATTGTCACTGTGGCTACAACTTTATTAATTGGCGGCGTTTTGATTATCCAGCAAACAATGTTCTTTAGCAAGATTAGCCAGCAAAAGAGCAAGGAATATGTGGAAGACCAAAAAATTTATATTCAGGAGATTGTTAAAAATGAATTGGAATATATCAGTTTGCAAAACACAGCTTTTAAACAAAGGATTAACAGTAAAATTAAATCAAATGTATATCAGGCTATAAATATTGCAGAATCGATCTACCAGCAGTATGCCGGCAAAAAATCGGATGAGGAAATTAAAGCGCTTATAATTGCCACGATCTCATCACTTAAGTTTAACATGGGATTTGAAGAAGTTTTTATTTCGACCATGGATGGAGTTGGGGTTTACTATCCAAGGAACCCTGAATTTACAGGGAAATATTTGCGGGAGTTTAAAGATGCAAATGGATTACCAGTCATTCAGGAAGAGATAAAATTATTGAAAAATGATTCGGAAGGTTTTCTCGATTACAATATTAACTCAGATGAAGCATTAGAAACCTCGCCCAATAAAAAAATAGCTTTTGTAAAGAAATTCAGCCAGTACAACTGGTATTTCGGATCGAAACAATATGTAGATGATTTCTTCCCGAAATTCAGGAACGAAATAGCTAAAAAGATTAGTTCTGTCAGGTTCAGGCATGGAGGATACGTTTTCATGAACCATGATAACGGCACCCCGATTGTGATGGATGGAATAGTTTACAAAGGCGACCTTAACCTAATCAGTAACGCTGATGACAACAGAAAAAATATTTTCCAACAAGAACTTGAATTACTGAAAACCAATCCTGAAGGTGGTTTTTTTTATTATAAATGGAATAAAATTAACGAAACTTCTCTGTCTGATAAATGCTCATATATCCAACTTTTTAAGGAATACGGTTGGATTGTCGGAGCTGGTTTTTACATGGATGAAATCGAAAATACAATTAAAGAACAGGAAGCGTCACTTCGGAAAGACCAGCAAAAAAGCATCCTGATCATCGTTTTTATTCTGATTTGTTTGCTGTTTTTGGAAGCCATAATCATTTACCATTTTAACAAACGCTACAAAGCCGATTTCGAACGATTTTTCAATTTCTTCTTCTTATCGCAGCATAGTTTCAACAAGTTAAATATCAGCAATTTTTATTT
>JAUYTA010000350.1 GCA_030695265.1 Bacteroidota bacterium | reverse complement strand
TCGAAATATCCGGCAGAGGCTTTTTTTACGGTCGCAAGGGTTGATTCGGCTGAAGTTCCGCCAATTACCAGTGCTAAATGATAAGGTGGGCAGGCAGATGTTCCCAAATCGCCAATCTTTTCCTTGACAAATTTGATCAGGTTTTCTTCGGTAAGCAGCGATTTTGTTTGTTGGTACAAATACGTTTTATTCGCGGAACCGCCACCTTTGGTGATAAACAGAAATTCGTAGCTATTGCCTTTTTCAGCATAAATATCAATTTGCGCCGGAAGGTTGGTTCCGGTATTCTTTTCGTCGAACATGGTTAACGGAACTACCTGAGAATAACGAAGATTGCGATCCTGGTAGGTGTCATAAATACCTTTTGAAAGATATTCGGCATCGTTAATTCCGGTATAAACGTCTTCTCCTTTTTTACCCAGAACAATTGCGGTACCGGTATCCTGGCAGGTTGGCAATTCACCTTCAGCAGATACAACCTGATTGAGCAACATTGTGTGCGCTACAAAACGGTCGTTATCAGTCGCTTCAGTATCTTTCAATATTTTTGCCAGTTTTTCGAGATGCGATGCACGCAGATAAAACGAAACATCTGTAAAAGCTTCTCTGGCCAAAAGTTCAAGTCCTTCAGGAGCAACTTTTAATATTTTGCGGCCATCGAACTCAACTGTCGATACGAAATCTTTGGTTAAAAGACGATACTTCGTGGTATCATTCTTAATCGGAAATGGTTTTTGATACTTAAATGTTGACATTTTATAGTGTTGTAAATGAGTAATTAATGAATTATTTTCAGTCCAAATCGAAACATTTTAAACGGAAACAAATATAGTTAATCCGACATGAATTTGGGGAAATACAACCGACCATTTAGACAATTGAAGAGAGTTTTAACACAAATGAAAGGTTAATCAGAAATATTATATATTTGCCTGACAGGTATAAAAAGTAATTATCAACCTTCACCATCTACACAGAAAATCTCAGAATATGAATTGTAATAAGTGCAAAAAAGTCCTGAATGGCCGATTTGGAGGCATTCTGCTGCTTTATATGGTATTTATAGGTATCTCATTTATCAGCAGAACAGTTTTGCTTTCAATGTCTTTCGTTGATGTCAGCATAAATCCGTTCAACATTTTATGGTCGTATGGTGCAGGATTGTTTATGGATACTGTGGCTTTTTCCTATTTTATGATCCCTTTCGTGCTGTTTTTAACATTTATTTCAGATCGGATTTTCAACTCAGCCATTCATAGATGGGTGGCATATTCCGTTTATTTCATCACTTTTTATATATTACTTTTCAACGGCGTATCTGAATATTTTTTCTGGGAAGAATTCGGGGTTCGCTACAACTTTATAGCAGTTGATTATCTTATTTATACTACCGAAGTATTGGGCAATATCAAAGAATCGTATCCATTGCCTTTATTGATTTCTGCCATTTTAGCTGCCGATATTGCCCTTACTTATTGGGTAGTCAGGAAGAATTTGCTGGCAATGTCGTTACAAAGCCGTAGTTTGAAAAAACAGCGGATTATAACTGGTTTGGCTTTGTTGGTTCTCCCAATTCTGTCATTTATTCTGATTAAAAATACAACCGTTGAAATAACTCAAAACCGTTACAACAACGAACTGGCTAAAAATGGCATTCACTCACTTTTTTCCGCCTTCCTGAACAATGAACTCGATTACGAAACCTTTTATGCCAAACGTAGTAACGAGGAAAACTTCAAGGAATTGCGTACCATTCTAAAGAGTGAAAACAGCGAGTTTCTGAGCAGCGAAACTTTTGATATTTCAAGGCAAATCACAAATTCAGGAGAAGAAAAACGGCACAACGTGGTTTTTATTACGGTTGAAAGCTTAAGCGCTGAATTCATGAGATTTAAAGAAAGTAAAAAGAGTGGTCCAACTCCCTTTTTAGATGCCATTGCCGACAGTTCACTCCTTTTTACAAACCTGTATGCCATCGGAACCCGCACCATCTACGGGCTCGAAGCTGCAACACTTGGCGCCCCGCCAAAACCAGGGCAAAGTATTATTAAAAGGCCCAACAACGAAAACATGTTTTCAGTTGGACAAATTTTTAAGGAACGTGGCTACCATTTAAAATACATTTATGGTGGATATGGCTATTTTGACAATATGAACAATTACTTCTCGAATAATGGGTACGAAATTGTTGACCGGAACGACCTTAAAAAGGATGAAATTACTTTTGCCAATACCTGGGGCGTTTGCGATCAGGATTTATTCAACCGTGCACTGACAGAATGTGATAAGTCGTTTGCTTCCGGAAAACCTTTTCTGAACCATGTGATGACGACTTCAAATCACCGGCCGTTTACTTATCCTGAAGGTGTGATTGACATTCCATCGCACACCAGCCGGGCAGGTGGTGTAAAATACTGCGATTTTGCCATCGGCGAGTTTATCCAAAAAGCCAGAATGAAACCCTGGTATAAAAATACACTGTTCGTTATAATGGCCGATCATTGTGCCGGAAGTGCCGGTCAGGCCGAATTGCCGTTTATGGAATACCAGATTCCCTTTATCATTTACAATCCCGGGCTGATTAATCCACAGCAGATTGACAAATTGTCCAGTCAGATTGATGTGGCCCCCACCCTGCTCGGCGTTATGAACTGGAGTTACAAAACAAAATTCTT
>JAUYTA010000856.1 GCA_030695265.1 Bacteroidota bacterium | reverse complement strand
TACGCCATCCACCGCTGAACTCAGAAGTTTGCCGGGTAAAATCCGATCGAAGGAAACCAAGTCCCATCAGCGTGCGTTCAACTTCGGCTTCAAAATTATTGCCGCCAAGCAGGTGGAAACGTTCGTTGAATTCGGTGACATGATCGAGTAAACGATGATATTCTTCTGATTCGTAATCGGTGCGGGTGGCAATCGCATGGTTGATTTCTTCGATGCGGCGTTCCAAAGCAAGAATTTCCTCGAACGAAGTCACCGCCTCTTCAAAAACAGTACGTCCGTCAATAATCTCCATGTGCTGAGGCAAATAGCCCAGACGAACATCAGTAGGAACCGAAACAACCCCGCTACTGGGTAATTGATGTCCTGCCAGAATTTTAAGAAGTGTTGATTTTCCAGCCCCGTTTTTGCCCACCAGACCAATCCTGTCTTTGGGACTTACCAACAATGAAATACCTTTAAATAACTCGAACCCGCCAAAACTAACAACCAATTGATCAACCGAAATCATAACTAATAAAATTGAGGGTGCAAAGATAGAAAAAAAAGAGGCTCACTTAACTTCCACCTGAAAGGGGCATTGATGAATAGTTTTCAGTTAAAAGCCAGAAAAAACAGTTGAAATGTTAACTATTTAAAATATTGATTAATAATTTTTTGCTAATTTTATACACGAAAAAAAAACCAGCAGTTTTTGACTTTAAGTTTTTTTGAAATAGCAATAATTAACATTCATCTTTTAAAATCAAAATCTCATGTCTGAATTATCCACAAAATTTGAAAAAATCGTTAAAGCAATTGATGAAACGATTACCGATTTTACAACTCTGGATGTAATTACAATTAGTGGTGATATTAAAACAATCATCAAAGACGACAATAAATTTATCCAGCCTGTCGAATTGATAAAAAACTATGATCCAAAAACCTCAACTATCCGTGTTGAAGCCTTTACCCATGTTGACCTTGATCAGGATGTGATTCAGTTTTACCGTGATGGCCTCAAAGAAGAAGACCTGACCTATAAACTTCACCAACAGGCGGTAGAATCATCCAAAGCAGCCAGGCAGGCAGTATTAAACTTTATCAAAGAAGTTGTAAAATAATGCTGACATTTCCCGGTTTTGAAGATTTCGTTACTCAGGATGAACTCAATGTATTTGACAATGGCCGTTACGAAGAGATTGTACAAATGCTATCAGACCTTGGTTACCTTACTATTTCGGCCGAAGAAGGCAAAATTGTAAGTAACAGTAAATTGCGGATGGCAGTCAAAACATTCCGGGAAGAGGCAATTCGAGGTTTTTTGATCAGCAAGTCGAGCCTGCAAATGCCTTTTCCTGAAATTCCGAAAGAAGATCACGAAGGCATTGTTACTTACCGCGAATTCAGTGTTTTACAACTTTTGGTAAGCCTCGATGGTGATTTCACCCTTAAACCCATTTCTGATATCAGGAATATCGGCATTTACACCAGGGTACTTCAATACAGGTTACACCTTTTAGGTCTGCTCGACAATCATCCTGACGGAATCTTTACCGATGAGATTAATGTAGCATTGAATCAGCTTGCAGCTTGGTTGTCACCGATACTGTCTGACGAATTGCTCGATCTGACAGGAAATATGAGTAAATTAATTTTCCGCATTAAAGGCAGTAAGTCTTTTGAAAAGAAGATTGTATATTTTCATCCTGTAATAATTCAGGATGAAAATTCTAAACAAAAATGGGAAGCTAACCGCAGAAATTACAGTATAGTAGGCCAAAATAGTTCATTTTTAAAACAACTCGAAATGGATATTGGACGAAAAAGTTCTGACTATAAAAGGTTATTCAACTCCCGTAAAGTCAAAATTGATGATGATTTCCTTAAAGCTGAATGTAAAGATACCTTTAGCTATTTTATTATCCGTCTTTCTCAGATTGCTCAATGGATTTCAGGCTATTATCTTGGAACAATTGACGGCAAAATTGGAGAATTAACATTTGACAGTTTTTATCAATTGGCAAAGAACGAAGTTGAAAACGGAAATGTTGATTTTAAATTGAATTTGTTTTTGGGACATATTTCTGACGATTATTGGGTAGTGAACCCTCATTATTTGCTTGAGGAAATGACTTTAGCTGAGTCAACGCCAATAGGAACGATTTCACGTGTATTCAGTTCATTTAATGCTGAATATGAACAACTAAATGTCGATGAAAAAGAAACAGTTGACAAAAATATGCGATTGGCATGGAAAAATATTAATGTTGGTTTCAGCCGTGACCTGAAAAGCACAGACTACCGATTCAGGCGCATATATTATGGTGCACGAAGTATGCTCCAATCGTTTTTAAAAGGCATGAAAAATATTTTTAAAAAGCTGAAAGATAAAGTCATTGAACTTGCCTCCGGATTATTTAACCTTGTAAAGAACTTTGCCAAATTCCTTTACCGCGAAATTCGTGAAGCGCTTCAGATTTTCAGTCGTGGACTGAAATTTCTTACCGGTAACCGGGAGCTTGTAACCAAAGAATGCTTTACCAAATTCGATTTTGACATTGACTGCATCAATTATAGTCCTGTTCCATTACCAGATAGTGCACTAAAAGAGCACCAGCAGTTACATATCGCAACGACTACAGGTCTTACCTTTTGTCTTACCCTTACCGGAAGGATTATTCATTTTGCTGTTATTGCCGCCCTTGGTTGGCACAGGCTGATTATAGAGGCCGGAATTATGCTCAAACAGCTCGTAAAAGAAAGCTATTCTGATAAGGAATACATTGGCTATAATATTGATCCGCAAGGATAGAAATCTTAACGGTTTATTACAATCGATTTTGAATAGACTCCGTTATTGTTTTTCAAATTAAGGATGTAAACGCCTTTGGACTTCCCCGACAAATCGATTTCAATTTTATTACTCAAACCTGATTTCTTCGATAAAATAAGCTGCCCCAATTGGTCGAAAATTTCAATGTCCGATTCACCACTCTGCAAACCGGAAGATTCGATGGCAAATACACCATTACCGGGATTTGGATAAACCTTAAAATCATTATTTCCAGCAATGTTATTTATATTGGTAACATCGCTGAATTTCATTACAGTTGTGCGTCTCATACTGGCAGCATCGCGATAGGCAATGAATGGAATACCAGCGTCAGAAATTGCAATACTTATATCGGTTGCTTCTCCCAATGATGCGGCAATGCCAACCGGAATCCAGTTCGCACCATCAAGTTTTACTACAGTTGCTTTTTTGCTGTTCGCCCCATCGGCAAACACAACATAAGGAATTCCGGTTTTTGAAAATTTAATGCTTAATGAAGAAGCTTGCCCGCCTGAAAACTCTGCATTACCCAAGGCTACCCACCCTGTCCCATTTGGTTTATAAACTGTTGCTTTGCCATTGTTACCCCACGAAGCTACG
>JAUYTA010000854.1 GCA_030695265.1 Bacteroidota bacterium | reverse complement strand
ATGATATACTTCCTTTTGCATTTGGATTTATCGCTGTACTGGTCCCCTCTCCAATTTTCGAAAGGTCGAGTTGCGACCATGTTGCTCCATTATCCGAAGTTTTCAGCAAAACACCATTCACAAAAACGTCCTCCTCTCCTCCGGTCGGATTTTTTATTAGCATCGTTTTTCGTCCCGCGATATAACCAACATTATCAGTAATACTTATATCGTTGTAATGATATTTGGGATTTAACAATCCAACATCATTCCATGAAACACCTTTGTCTGTTGTAATCTTAAAAGTTTTCCCTAAGCCGGCAATAACCGCTGTATTTTCATCGTGAATACTCATCCCCTGAAGATTATTGTCTTTGCTAATCTCCTGAGCTTTCCATTTTATAACAGGATTCGATAATTGAGAAAAAGAGAAGAAAGGGATAGAAAATATTAATAATAAAATCAATAATTTCATAGTGAAATTTTTAGGATAGAAACTCATTTTTTGAGTTGACCAAGATAATCAATTTTGACAAATTTCTATATTAGCTTTTTTGTTTAAGCCAACAGCTGCAAGGTTATTGTTTCATCCTTAAGCCGGGGTAATAGGTATCAATGTATTGAATAGCCTCGTCTTTGGTCTGGAAAAGTTCACTTTCAGTTTCATCCCAGTCCTCACCTTTGCTTAAACTAAATTTAGTACACCCTTTTACCGGAGCCATGACAATATTTTCAAGCGATCTCATTTTAATTCTATCTGGCTGAATGCTGATTACTTTTGCATTAACCTCTTTTACTCTTAATGGCGTTTCACTTTCATTATATACAATTACGATCCCGTAACAAGTTATTCCTTCTTTTACCCATGAACCAAGCTTTTTAGGAATAATCTCAGTGGAGGAACTTTTAATTACATCGTATTTATATTGCTCCAGAATTTTTGATTTATCATTTTGACCACAGCCCAAAATATTCAATAACAATAAAGCACCGGCAATAAAGGAGATCAATAGTTTCATAAATTTTAGAATATTTTAAATCAAACTCCGATAATTGGTCACATATACCAATCCAATAATTACCAAATACGTAATAGAGATTGTACCATTATTTTTTTGTGAAAGTATAAAAAAAGCATGACCGTTTAAAATACTTACCTGTTTTTTATACGCTAATTAACGACACCTTAAGTATTTAAATTATAGAAAAAGAAATGGCCCGCAAAAACGCGGGCCATAGAATATCTTTAACCGACCAATTTTAACAAGACTAATCTTAATAAGCGTAGTCTTTCAATGATTTTTCCAGTTTCTTTCTGGTGAAGAATATACGGCTCTTAACAGTAC
The DNA here is from genome assembly GCA_030695265.1 of Bacteroidota bacterium. Classification (GTDB taxonomy): domain Bacteria; phylum Bacteroidota; class Bacteroidia; order Bacteroidales; family Prolixibacteraceae; genus Aquipluma. Next base: position 863 of record JAUYTA010000854.1, on the reverse strand, counting down.
CTAAAGGAAGTTTAAGTTCTTCTGCAATTTCTTTGTATTTAAAACCATCGAGGAACATATTGAAAGGAACTTTGTATTCATCTTCCAATGCGTTGATACATTTGATGATTTCTTTAGAGCTGTAAATTGATTCAGGAGAAGGATAACTTTTATCTTTTGAAAATTTCAAATGAAAATCGTTGTTTGCACCGTCAAAAGTATTTTTTGATTTTACATTCCGGCGGTAGTTATTTATAAACGTATTTTTCATGATAGTATAAATCCACGCCTTGAAATTTGTGTTCTGAGTAAACTTATCTCTATATACAAGAGCTTTTAAAAATGTTTCCTGAAGAAGGTCCTGAGCTTTTTCATGATCAGATGTCAGGCTTAGTGCATAGTACAACAACTTGTCTTGCAGGCCTAAAAGTGCGGTGTTGAATTGAAGCTGTGTCATGGCGTTCGTGTTTTGATTGTTAATATTGATGCAAATATAGGGATTCACTTCTTTATAAAAAGGATTTAGAACTCTTTTATTCTTCGATATTTTTTATTGCTGATAAAGAATATTTATACAATCATGCCGGAAATAGCAATCTTGAAATATACGAACATTTACATAACTTTGTTTTGAAATTACAACATGTTCTTAAACAAACATTTCCGAAGGGAATTATATTGGAAATGGATCATTCGTTTTGTATTTTACCCAACTTCATAATCATATCCAGATTTGCTTCAATTCAATTAATTATTACTTTAGCCGCCTCTTATTTTAAGATTTAAAATGAAAAAAGTAGTAAAAACCCACAACCGGGCTGAAATGTTTACATTCAAACGTTGGGGAAGAAAAGCTTATTCATTGTTCAGTGTATTAAAACAAC
>JAUYTA010000846.1 GCA_030695265.1 Bacteroidota bacterium | reverse complement strand
TTCTACTGAATAACTGATTAACCAATTCTAAATGAGTAAATTATGCAACATACACTAAAATGAATACCCCGAATAAAATCGCTGATATTATCGGCACCAAAATCAACTTCGCCGAGAGAGGGTGTGATTACCCTTCCACGGCAAAGTTTTATAAATCTGAAGTAGTCAGTCCACATGGCTGTTGTTAGATTACAGCTTCAGTGAGCGGAACAGAGCCGGTGTAAACATACAGGTTGGCCGTCTTGTAGGTAAATTCCATCGAGATTCCCTGATAGACTTCGGCGATTTTGTCGGTGAACTCTATAGCATTTCTTTGTTCCGATTCTGTCTGCCCATTGCTCTTGAGTGATATGGGCTTCTTTCCTGGCCTCTTTCAACATTTCGGAAATAACAAAGTAATTTGCCTTAACTTCATACTCATCTCTTGTCGAGGAACCTATTTTGCCATATTTGATGTCCAACAATTCATCAAATATTTTAAAACATTGAACCTGATAACAACTAAAATGTTTCAGATTAAAAAATATATAATGAAGCTCAAACTACTATTTTTTGCCGTCGCAATGACCGTAATTTTTTCTTTCTGCAAAAATGATCCAAACAGGCTTTCTGTAATCAATTCTGAATCTTTTCATGAAAGTTTAATTCACGTTGATTTTCAACCGGATCAAACCACCATTGTTTCGGATTCTATGGCAGAAGATTCTATCCGGCAAATTTATACCAAGGAACAATATAATACACTCAATCAAATTGAAGAAATGCTTTCAATGACTGAAAAAATCCACAAATCGGGTTCCGACAGCATTTGGATAGTACTTTCAAATAGGTGGGATGAATTCAATTCTGAAATTGCCGGAAATGGGCAGGCGAATTCTGCGACTGGCAAAATTTTTACTGAAGCAATTCCCAAATGGGCTGAACTGAATATCGCTTTGGTCAAACTTTCAGGAGAAGTGAGGTTTGGCGATGCAATAGAAAAATTGTTGCATGAACCGGGAAAAAGTTTTATTCCTGAGAGGTTCTTAAAATCTGTTATTTATACACATGTTGATGATAAGATTTTTATCAACATCATTGGCTCGTCGTCGATGGAATATCAGCACACCACTGGTGGAAATGTCAGGCTAATTCAGGAAACAAATTATCCTGAAGGCAATGTAATGACTTTGAAAAGCAAATGCAGTGACAAACGTTTTATGGATGTTTATATCCGGATTCCTTCATGGGCGGTAAATCCAACGGTTACCCATGGCAATGTAAAATATGTTGCACGTCCCGGTGAATATACTCTGATTTCTAGAAAATGGAAGGATGAGGATGAGTTCAGGGTTGCTCTGAAAAATTAAGTAATAGAATAGCAACAAGCGACTGGCTGTTTGCGGCTGGCAAAATTATTTCAGCCAGCAGCGAGCAGCCAGCAGCTTTTTTTATTCCATCGAATGCAGCGAAATGTGGTTTCCTTCAGTGTCCTCAAAAACGGCGTAATAGCCAATTTCATCGCTGATCAGTGTTTTTGGGGTAATTATTTCGCCACCCGCTGCGATTACCCGATGTAAAACGGTCAGCAAATCTTTACCGCCATTCAGATAAACTTTTGTACCGAGTGCAGTTGGCACAAATCCATCTCCTTGAACAATAGCGCCTCCAACTCCCTGAGATTCGCGATCCATAGGAAAAAATCCCATGCGGAATGGTCCCATTGTTTCTTCATGCATTTCATAATCATAAATACGGGAATAAAATTCCTTTGCACGGTCGAAATTCAGTACAGGAATTTCAAACCAATTGATTGAATTTGTCATCTTTTCCATGGTCATTAATTTTTAAGTGTGAACCTAATAACAATTACGAAGAAGATTTGGTTTGGTTCAGGTTAAAACCTTGGTATTTTTATATAAAATATTCATTTGGAAGATTTTTTCAGGTACATTCATTTATCTTTGTGGGCATTCAAAAAAAGCAATCTATGAGCGAACGGCCTTTAATTTTAATTACCAACGACGATG
>JAUYTA010000845.1 GCA_030695265.1 Bacteroidota bacterium | reverse complement strand
CAAATGGAAGAAGAAGTTCAGCCAAATGGAATTCAGCCAGTGAGAATTTCAGCTTCTGATATTTCTCGCCGGAACATCGACATTGCTTATAAAAATGCAGAAGCAGCCGGAGTTTTGCAGCTTATAGACTTTAAAATATCCGATTTCAGGGTATTGGAACCCGCTTCCGAAAAACCTTTCCTGTTGTTCAATCCGCCGTATGGCGAACGTTTGACTCCTGATGACACCAATTTTTATTCGATGATCGGCGAACGGCTGAAACACCATTATACCGATGCGACTGTCTGGATTATCAGTACCCCGCAATGTCTGAAATCTATTGGATTGCGCCCGTCGCGAAAAATATCTATCCTGAACGGTTCTCTGGAATGCAGTTTCCGGAAATATGAATTGTACAGCGGTTCGAAGAAGGTTGCTACGGAAAAGTCGATTAACACTGAGAATATTGAAGATTCCCGTCTTGCTGATTTAATTGAAAAGGGGATGAAAACCAAATCTGTCAGCCGTGAAAGTGTAATGGAAATACTTGTCCAGAAAAATGAAGACTGAATTTAAACTGAATCCAATTGGGTGCAGCGATTTGTAATCGCTGGTTGAAAAGCGTTGAATGACCATTGAATGGCAACCAATGACAACCAATGACAACCAATGACAACTAATGACAACTAATGACAACTAATGACACTCAGCAACCTAAAGTTTTGAACTTGTTGCTCAGAACTCCCCTCAGCTATTCCATATCTCCCACGATTTCAATGCCTGGAGGTGCAGCATTTCCAATCCGTTTTTGGTTTTTGCGCCTTGTGCTTTTCCTTTTTTTAGGAACAGGGTTTCGGCAGGATTATAAACCAGATCGTACAAAATATGATCGGCAGTAATCAATTTGTAAGGAATTTCAGGACAACTGTCCACCTTAGGAAAAGTGCCAAGTGGCGTGGCATTGATTACAATCAGGTGTTCTTTCATCAGCGCATCGTTTAACTGATTGTAGCTGATTTCGTATTCGGCCAGATCTTCTTTGGTGGTTGCCGAAAGAAATTCAATTCCCATTTTGCCGAACAAGTATTTGATGGCTTTCGAAGCTCCGCCAGTACCCAGTATCAGCGCCTTTTTGTGTTTTTCTTCCAGCATTGGCCGGAGTGAATTTTCAAATCCATACAGGTCGGTATTGAATCCTTTCAAAATACGTTTGCCGTTGTGATAAGATATTTTGATAGTATTCACCGCTCCGATTTCAGCAGCTTCAGGGTCGATTTCATCCAAAAAAGGTATAATCTGCTGTTTGTATGGAATCGTGCAATTCAACCCGGAAATTTTCCTGTTCATATCAAAAATACCCGGAAATTCGCCGATGGTATCCAGTTCGAAGTTCACATATTCATGATCCGATAGTTTTTCGCCGGCAAACTTTTCAGTAAAGAAATTCCTGGAAAACGAATGCCCCAGATGATATCCGATAAGCCCGTATGTTTTCATGTGACCGTTTAAAGTTAAATGTTCAAAGTTTAAAGTTTGTCATGCAATATCATTAAAGGCTCTTTCACAATAAATGACCATCAGTGACGCGAAGCCAACGACCTGTATTCCTGCCTACTGCGACTGATTTTTGGGACTGACCACTGACCACTGACC
>JAUYTA010000824.1 GCA_030695265.1 Bacteroidota bacterium | reverse complement strand
GGCCGTGTAAAGCGATTTTACCCGTTGCGTAAAACCCAGTCCCCAGCGGGGCGGCAGGCAACCACCGCCATTAAACAGGTTGAAACGGCGCACTGCATCAAGCGGAGTGGGTCCGGCAAATACATAAATTTCGGTTCCTGATGTGGGTACCACTATCTCAACTGCGTCGGAATAGGGCTGTGACGTCCATTTTTTATCGGTATTCCTGTCTTTTGGTTCGGGTGCGTCAGGGCTGTCTTTTCTGACTGCCGTTCCGGCGTAAACTGTCATGTAGCGGGCGCTGTTCACAAAAACGCCGTATCCTTTGTCGGACACATAAAAAGGAACCGGCGCATGGGTTCGCCCGTTGTCAGTTCCTCCGTAATGATCGACATGTAACTGGAGGATTTTGCCGCGTTGCTGAACGGTTTTAAAGTTTAGCCCGAAGCCATAAAGTTGCTCCGTCTTTACCAATGGAAATCGGAGAAACGTTTTCCCATCCGATATTTCTGCAGCGATTTCATTAACCGGCAAAGGAAAGCTGGCTTTACCCAATTTTGAAAGTGCGCCGGTAATGGGTTTTACCCCGGAAGCTTTCAGCAAATCAAATTTATCAGGCACTCCAACAATCGTTTTCCAAACTCCGGGAGCCACTTCTTCCCAAACAGGGTTTTGGGCATGAACTGCCAGCGACAAAATCAGCAGTACGGCAAATATCGGTATTGTTAGATTTTTCATATATAACTTAATTGTAGAATGTTACGAATTTAAGGTTCGGATATTTTTTACGTTTTTCTTTGCTCATCCTTCATCATTTTTATTAATCCAGTTCTCCAGTTTTCATTGTCTTTTTCGCACTTGAAGCCGAATTACTGATTTTGCCTTTTACAATGACCTTAATTACTGAAGCAATTTTATCAGGAGCCTGAACAGGCAAACTGATGGATAGCCCTTCGTTCCCTGTAGTGGTTTTCATCTTTTCTTCGGAAGCAAGTAACTCTGCCTTGATCACTTTGTTTTTCAGTCCGGGAATCAGCAATTTTCCGTTTGTCGGCCAATCAAAAACCGAAAAGTAAAGAATGGTATTTCCTTTTTCTTCTTTTTGGGTGCAGCGTCCCCAGTCGAAAGTGCCTATTGGACTGGCTTTTGTTGCGTAAATCGCTTCACTGTTGGTTTTCATCCAGGCACCGATTGCTTTTAAGGCATCAACGCTTTGCTCCGGAATTTGCCCCAACGCATCTGGTCCAATATTCAGGAGGTAGTTTCCACCTTTCGAAGCGATGTCGCACAGGTTTTGGATCAGCGTTTCCGGGGTTTTCCATTTACTGTCCCAGCTTTTGTAGCCCCACGAAGTACCCATGGTCATGCAGGTTTCCCAGTCTTTTCCGTCGAGTTCATCCTGACCGGGAATTTTTTGTTCGGGAGTACCCGTATCGCCCGGAAAGTTGGGTCGTTTCAAGCGGTCGTTGGTGATAATGTTGGGTTGAAGTTTCAGTAATGCCTGAAGTTTCAGCGCGTATTCGTCGGTCATTCCGGTTGGCGTATCCCACCACAAAACAGCCACATCGCCGTAATTGGTCATCAATTCTTTCACCTGCGGAACGGCTACTTTGTCGATGTATTCGTCCATCGTTGCAGTCATTTGTGCCGGATCCCAATGGCCTTTGTTGGTAGCGGTGAAAGCATCAATCCGGGCCGAATCAGGATTGGCCCAACCTTCCGACATCACTTTGCGCGCTACCGATCCTCCGGGATTGTTCCAGTCCTGCGCCTGCGAATAGTAAAAACCCAGTTTCATGTTGTGTTTGCGGCAGGCATTGGCAAAGGCGTCGAGTACATCCTTTTTGTAGGGCGTAAAATCGACGATATTAAACTTGCTGGCATTCGATTTGAACATGGCAAATCCGTCGTGGTGTTTGGCGGTGATGATGATGTATTTCATTCCGGCTTCTTTGGCAAGCAAAACGATTGCTTCAGGATCAAACTTCACCGGATTGAATGATGCTGCATATTTTTGGTATTCGGCCACCGGGATTTTGCAGCGGTTCATAATCCACTCGGCGCCACCGCGTCGCTGCTGATGGCCGTTGTAAACTCCACCCAATATCGAATATGGACCCCAGTGAATGAACATTCCGAAGCGGGCTTCGCGCCACCACTTCATACGGATGTCACGTGCCGGGTCAGTTTGTGCCTTAACCATTTGAGAAATCAGAAAAACTAAAGTCAGGAAAAGTAAAAATCGTTTCATATATGTTCGTTCTGTTTTTGTTTGTTTGTTTATCTTGAGTTTGGCACCCA
>JAUYTA010000817.1 GCA_030695265.1 Bacteroidota bacterium | reverse complement strand
CAACAAATTATTTACACTTGGGTTAATGGCTGAAGGTGTTTACAGCAATAAAAAGCCCTTCAGCAATTATGTTTCAACGGTTTTGGCTGCACCATCGTTCAACCCTATCCCGCATAGTAAAACCATCTACCTGAATAAGTTTCATGCGAATAAATACCTGGCTTCAGGAATAAAAACCATTTTTAAAATTTCCTATCAATTTCATTTCAGGGCCGAAGCTTATGGTTTTGTTCCAATCAGGGAAATTGTTGAAACTGATAATTTTATGGCAGTTTATAATGAAGACTATTACTCCAACATCAATTTTATGGGATCGGGTGCATTTGTGTTCCAGTCGGCGCTTGGCCCCATCAGTTTTTCGGTGAATTACTACGAAAAAAGCCAGACCAAATTCTTCGCGATGTTCAATATTGGGTATATTTTATTTAACCGGAAAGGGTATTGATCGAAAAGTTGCCAGTTATCTTTTATCTTTGCTTTCAAAATTTACACACTAAAAAAGAAAGATCATGTTAAAAGTAAACGAATATTTTGGCGGAACAGTAAAATCAATCGCGCTCGAAAACCTGGAAGGCGTTGCAACTGTTGGCGTAATGGAAGCCGGTGAGTATGAATTCGGAACCGGAACCATCGAACAAATGACCATTACCAGCGGCGTATTGGATGTATTGCTTCCGGGCGAAACAGTTTGGACAACCTACCTGAAAGGCGAAACTTTTGAGGTTGCCAAGGACGTGAGATTCAAGGTAAAAGCCGACGGACAAGTTGCCTATTATTGTTTGTATGTCTAAACCAAAAATGCAGTGATGCTGACATTCCGGAATCACTGCATTCTCTTATTGTCTCCCACTCGCCTCTTCGCCTCTTCGCCTTGTCGCCCTCTCGCCCTCTCGCCCTCTCGCCCACTCGCCTCTTCGCCTCTTCGCCTTGTCGCCTTGTCTCCCTCTCGCCCTCTCGCCCTCTCGCCCACTCGCCCACTCGCCCTGTCGCCTTGTCGCCTTGTCTGCTTAAATGTAAGGCCTTAATATTTCTTCCATCGCGCTGATCCATCGTGGTGAATCGTTAAGGCTTTCAACCATTTGCAGATTTTCACCACCGTTTTTCACAAACATTTCTTTGTATTCCCAACCGATTTCAACGGTTGTTTCCAAACAATCGGCAACAAACGACGGAGCGGTTACCAGAATGTTCTTACTGCCCTGTTTCGCCCTGTTGACAAGGTTTTTGTCGGTAAACGGTGTCATCCAGTTATTCGACAGGCGTGACTGAAACGAAACAGAATATTCACCATTTTTCAGGCCAAGCCGGTTTACCAATTCTCGAACAGTTTGGTAGCAGCCTGCCTTGTAGCACGATTTCCCAAACTCAGGCAAAACATTTTCGCAATTACAGGTCTGAATAGATTCATCCGGATGGTTCTTTTCCAGGTGACGGTTGGGCAAACCATGGAAGGTAAATATCACATGATCGTAATTTTCAGGCGCATACGATCTGATCCTGTCGGCAAAGGCATCAAGAAATGTGGGGTGATCGTAAAACTGGCTGATTGCATGGAACTCAGGGATCGTGTTCCATTTCCTGATCTGGTCGATCACCGCCTGAATAGCCGTTCCGTTGGTCGATGAAGCATATTGCGGAAACATCGGAAACACAATCAGTCGATCGTAATTTCCTTTTTTAATGGCTGAAAGCGCTTTACCTATGGATGGATTTCCGTAACGCATGGCCATAAAAACATCGGCTTTCGAACCCAGTTTTTCCTGAAGTTCAACCTGAACACTTTCAGAAAAATAAAGCAATGGCGAGCCTTTTTCGGTCCACAACCGCTGGTAAAGTTTGGTCGATTTTGGTGCGCGAAACGGAACAATGATCAGATTTACCAATAACTTCTGAAAAACGAGCGGAATATCAATCACCCGCCGGTCGTTTAAAAATTCAGATAAATATCGCCGAACAGCTTTCACCGTTGGCTCATCGGGCGTTCCGACATTGATCATCAATACCGCAGTTTTTTTAGTCTTCATGCTATTTTTGTGCTAAATGTAAGTTTGTTGATTCGATATAACAAATCATTCAACAAAAGGATCACAGGCTAAGGCATATTCAGGCTCACCCTAATTCCTGAAGACCGGAATTTACCGTTCTCAAATCCGGCAACAGCCTCAACATTCAGCAATAAAAAAATATTGCTGATGCCATATCCGACTTCTACATAATTTTTGATTCCGGGAGTGGCAAGATAATTTACAAACAGTTTTTCTGAAATCGAAGAGTTTTTAATCAATGGCAGTTGCTTTACAATCAATCGTCGCGATTGCAATTCGCCATGGGCTTCGGCAAACTGTTTCCCGGTTGAATACTGGTAAAAAGGAAGCAACCTGAAACTGTTGTCGTAAGGCGAAAATAAAAAACCGGTCGTTTGAGTATTGAAATGCTTGAAATCTTCGAAATACAGACGGTTGTTGTTCAGGAATTTACCGGCAGTTGCCTGATAGGAAAATTGATCGGAAATGCCAAGATTGATTTTTTGCCTGAGGCCTAAAGTCACCAGATCGAAACGTGCGTCGCTTCCGAAAACACCCGAAAAAGCTCCTTTGTATGCCAGCGAGTAGGTCGGAAATTTGCTTTCGGCATACACTTTGGTATTGTTTCTGATGCGGTAACGGTGGTGCGGAGTGTATTCCAACACAAAACGGCTGATAAACGACTGGTGGTTTCCGAGTTGCCAGAGTTCAAGCGAATTATTTTCAGGAATATTGGGCTGAATTTCCTTGTCAGCATATTTGATGATCGAATAACTGGAATGATTTGTCAACTGACTGTTGTCGCTGTATTCAATCGTTGCATTCAGGTTCAGACCGTTGGCGAGGTCGCGGCTGGCTGTTAGTTGCAAAAAATCGCGCCGGTAAAACCGTTTGTAGTTTTCTTCGAGCCAGAGTGTATAAAAATCGTTGGTCATGGTCGGCAATCCCGAAAACCGGTTAAAATCTTCGGTGGTCGATCCAACACTGGCCGAAATCCAGGAATTTGTCAATCCGTTCAAGCGCTGTCTGTAAGAAAACGAAGCATCCGGTTTTTTGCGGGCAAAAGCATACGCAAAATGCGGGTTCAGGCGCAATGAATGGCCGGTACTGTCTGATATGGAATAACTGAAAGGCAGTTCAACCCGCAATCCGTCCACCGAGTTGAACGAAAGCGAAGTCGGATCGGTCAGTTTTGGGATCGATAAGTATTCGAATTTCCTGATCGAATCAACCGAATAATTGTAAGTTTTTCCAAAAAGCAACTGTTTGATCTTGAATTTGCGACGCGAATCGCGCACCGAATCTTTGTATTCAGGAGTTGACGAAACCAGCAGAAATGAATCTTTTTTGGAAAAACTTATTTTTTCCTTTTCGGTCAGCGGAATAGGTCGCAACGTTTGCCAATAAGCAGTATCGTTGTTTACCTGTTTCTGACTAACCTGAAAGCTCGATTTAATTTCGAGCGGTTCGGGCGGACTGTTGCGTTTGGCTTCTATTTCAATCAGGCGGCTTAGTTTTACGGTTTCGCGGTTGCTCAGTTCCTTCTTTTCCATCAGTTCCGCAATCCGTTTCTGTTCCTTCGATTTTGCTTCGCGTTGCTGTTCAACTTGTCTGGTTTCTTCGGCAATCCGTTCAAAAATCTGCTGTTCCTGAATTTGCTGATTTTTCTGTTTCTCAATAAACGAATGATCCAAAGCCGGATTTAGCGTGGTTTTGTATTCGCTGATCGAAGCCACATATTTGTATTTTATTTTCAATCCAAGTCCCGAAAAATCCATATCGAAATCGAGGCTCACCGGCATCCAGGTATTTTTGTTCACTTCGGCATACATCTGATGAACTTTCACGTCTGTCATCGTTACATGCATGTTCAAATCGGCCGAATGGATATTCCAGAACCCGTCGGCAATATAAATGTATCCTGAAAAAACATCGTTGCCCTTGATTTTTGGGATCACCTTTATTTTATTAATGGTTCGTCCCTGATCTTCAAAAACACCTTCCAGTTTGAAATTATAAACTTTAAGCGCACTTTTCCCAACCGGTGAAACAATTCCGTATTTATCGGCATCGTACAAGTTATTGGTAATCATTCCCATTGGCGAGGTATTGTTTTGCTGACCCGACGAGCGCATGGCCAGCACTTTTTGGTTCACTTTATCCGGAAGCTCAAAATCAATTTGGCTGACGGTTTCCATCACAAAAGGTTCATTGACTTTCACATTGCCTTTTTTCATTTGCTTTTTCAGCACAAAAGGAATTTTTTCAAACACTCCGGAACCTTTCAGATACACTTTACACGAATATTTCGAAACCTGTTTCTGGTAATAAGGAGCCAAAGCAATCGCCCTGCGCATGATATAATAAGCAGGATCTTCGCCCGAAGCCATCACTTTAATCTCCGGAATGCGGTAATCCTGCGTAATCAGCCGGATGTTGATTTCCTGAAATGTTTTCCCGGTTGTCAGCGCCACTGTCTGAGTTTGATAACCCAGGTATTGAAACAGTATATCCCATTTTCCCTCCGGAAGTTTCAACTCGTAATTACCATCAATATTTGAAGTGGTACCGGTTGACAATTGTGGGATATAAATATTCGCAAACGGAACAGCTTCGTTTTGCTCATTGGTAATACGCCCACGAATGCCCTGCGAATATGCATAAACTGATGAAATACACAGAAAAATAAAGAGAAGTAAAATTCGAGCAATCATGCACAATTGGTTTTGGAATCTGATGAACAAAAATAACGGAATTTTATTCAGTTGAGTACATTCAAAAGTTAAAGAGGGTTAAGTTAAATTAAAAAGGGAGATTCCGGGGCAGGCTGATTGGATGACTGGAGTTCTTCAGACAAGGCTGTTTTATCTTCTATTTTGAAAAACCTACCAAGACTTTGTTCATATCCTTGACCATAATACTGCGATTCACCAATTAAAAATTCAAGTAGCATTTTGTTTGCAGTTATACATTGGATTTCTGGTAATGAACAATTGTTTATTCGTACTTTAATCTGTTCTATAAATTTCACAAAAGACAAGACATTATTTTTAAAAAGTTTAATTAATTTCTCAAGGGTTTCCGTTTTAAAT
>JAUYTA010000814.1 GCA_030695265.1 Bacteroidota bacterium | reverse complement strand
ATCTATATTTTCTTCGATGTAAACGGCACTAAAAAACTGTGGTGATGCAAAAGACCAGGGTATTTCTATTTATACTGACCATTTTTTTTACAACTTCAACTATTGCGCAAAACGGTCCGGCTACATGGCTGGAACTTGAATTCAGTAAAAAGATTGTTAAAAACCTGAAAGTTGAATTTAATCCGGAATTACGACTTCACGGGGGCTTTGAAATGGATACATACATTATCGAAGGCGGATTGTCATACAAACTACACAAATATCTAACCCTGGCAGGTTATTACAGGTATGAGAACGAATATAACTACCGAAATAAAAGACAAATTTATGAATGGGTTCCATCAAACCGGTTTGCATTTGATGCTAAATCAGGATTTGACCTGAATCGTTTCAAGGTCAAATTTCGGGTTCGTTATACCAACGGTTCAGATCTCGATCAAACCTACGATAGTAAAAAGTCGTATTTCAGATACCGTGCAAAAATTGACTACAATATTAAAGGCAGTAAATTCACTCCCTTTGTTTCAGCAGAAGCCTTTCACGACTTGATTTTAAAAGATTTCGACAAAATGAGATATACCACCGGATTGGCTTATGCTATCAACAAGAAAAATGAGATCGGACTGTTTTACAGACTTCAGGATTACATAGAACCAGCAGACGCTTTAACTAAAAAAGAAAGCATAAACATTATCGGTATTGGCTATAGTTTAAGCTTTTAAATAACATTTCAGAAACATTTAAATCGATTCACTAATGCGAAGATTCACTACAACCTTCATCGGGTCAATCATTTTGGGATTGACTCTTTCTTTAAGTGCAACCGCTCAGAACGAAGCCCGCCTGATGCGGTATCCCGACATCAATAAAAACCTGATTGCGTTTGTGTATGCCGGCGACATCTGGTCGGTTGAGTCAAATGGTGGCGAGGCCCGCCGACTGACTTCCCACCCTGGACTGGAACTTTTTCCGAAAATTTCGCCTGACGGACAATGGATTGCTTTTTCGGGCGAATACTCCGGAAGCCGCCAGATTTTTGTAATTCCCGCTAACGGTGGAACACCGCGACAGTTAACATTTTACAATTCAGTGGGTTTGATGCCACCACGCGGAGGTTTCGACAATTCGGTACTTGACTGGACCTCGGACAGCAAAAACATTTTGATTCGCGCCAACCGGACTCCTTTTGGCGACAGAAACGGAAAATATTACATGGTTAGCTTAGATGGCGGTCTGGAAAAACCGCTGGCAATTGTAAATGGCGGTTTTGCAGCTTTGTCGCCCGATGACAAAAAACTCTGTTTTGCACCGATCGACCGCGAATTCCGCACATGGAAACGCTACAAAGGTGGCCGCGCTTCTGATTTGTGGATTTACGACCTGGAAAACAATACTTCGGAACAAATTACCGATTTTACAGGTACCGACCAGCTTCCGACCTGGTTTGGTGATAATATTTACTTTGCGTCCGACCGCGACCTGAAACTGAATATTTACGAATTCAATACCAAAACAAAAGCTACAAAACAACTAACTTCTCACGCCGATTTCGATTGTATGTGGCCTTCAGGAGAAAACGGACAAATGGTATACGAAAATGGTGGTTACCTTTACAAACTGAACCTGCAAACCGGTAAGGAAGAAAAAGTGAATGTCAGCATACATTTCGACAACCCAAACATTTTGCCGTATTACAAAAATGTGAAGGATTTTGTGCAGGCTTATGAAGTTTCGCCAACCGGAAAACGCGCGTTGATTTCAGCTCGCGGAGATATTTTTTCGGTTCCTGCTGAAAACGGTTCAACCTACAACCTGACCAACACGCAGGGTGTCCGCGAAGTTTACCCACGCTGGTCGCCCGATGGAAAATACATTTCGTACTATTCTGATGCTTCAGGCGAATACGAAATTTACCTGCTCGAAAACAAAAAAGGAGCTACACCAAAGCAATTGACCAGCGGCTCAACCGCCTGGAAATACGATTCGGAATGGTCGCCAAACAGCAAATTTCTGCTTTATTTCGACCGTACCCTTCAATTGAAACTGGTGGATGTGGAAACCGGAAAAACAACTGTGGTGACCAAGGCTGACCGCAACGAAATTCGTTCCTATTCATTCTCTCCTGATTCGAAATGGATTACTTACGACAAGGAAGGCGAAAACGGATTGGGCGCAGTGTGGGTTTACAACCTGGAAACAGCTCAAAACCATCAACTCACCAACGATTCGTTTAACGACAATTCGCCCGTTTTTTCTCCTGACGGGAAATACATTTATTTCGTTTCCGACCGCGATTTCAACCTCGCTTTTTCGAGCTTCGAATTCAACTACGTTTATAACAAATCGACCAGAATTTATGCCATGGCATTGAAAGCCGATGCCCCAAAACTGTTCAAAGATAAAAACGATGTTGAACCGGTTAAAGAAGCTGAAAAGCCAAAAGAAGAACCGAAAAAAGATAAAAATGCAAAAACTGAAGAAAAACCGGCAGTCAAAGAACCGGTAAAAGTTCAGATCGATCTCGATGGAATTAATTCCAGAATTACCGCTTTTCCGCCAAAATCAGGTGAATACCGCAATTTAACAGCCATCGATGGTGGAATTTTGTACATCAGCGAAGGCTCGTTGCGCAAATTCAGCATTGAAGACGAAAAAGATGAAGAAGTGATGGACAAAGTGGGTCAGGCAGTAGTGAGTGCTGATGGAAAAATGATGATTTATCGTTCAGGAAAGGACTTCGGAATCACGAAACTGACAACCGGACAAAAATCGGGAGCAGGTAAACTGAACCTTGAAGAAATGGTGATGAAAATTGATCCGAAGAAAGAATGGGCGCAGGTTTACACCGATGGATGGCGCATTTTCCGCGACTATTTCTATGTGAGCAACTTACATGGCATCGACTGGAAAGAAATTAAAGAACGTTATACGCCTTTGGTTCAGCATGTGAGCCACCGCGCTGATCTGGATTACATTCTGGGAGAAATTATTTCGGAAACAAATACCGGTCACTCGTATGTTGACTGGGGCGATTTTGAAAAAGTGAAACGTGTTGACACGGGCTTGCTTGGTGCTGAACTGAAAGCCGATCCAACTTCAGGAAAATACCAGATTGCAAAAATCTATTCTGGCGAAAACTGGAACGAAGCCCGCCGCTCGCCGCTTACCGAACAGGGCGTGAATGTAAAAGAAGGCGATTACCTGATTGCCATTAACGGAACTGAATTGACAATGAGCATGAACCCTTACGAATTGCTCGAAAATACGCTGGGCAAAACGGTTGAAATCACCGTTAATTCAAGACCGGAAACGGCTGGCGCCAAAACCTTTACCATCAAGCCAATTGCAAGTGAACTGGAATTGCTCAACCTGAATTGGGTGAACGAACGCCGTGCGATGGTTGACAGACTTTCAGGAGGAAAAATCGGCTACATTCATGTACCAAATACAAGTACCGATGGAAACCGCGAATTGTACCGCGGAATGTACGCTTACCACGAAAAAGAAGCGCTGATCATCGACGACCGTTACAATGGCGGTGGTTTTATTCCTGACGTGATGACCAACCTGCTTGAGCGTAAAACTCTCAGCTACTGGCAGCGCAGCGGTTTGTCGGCCATGAAAACTCCGGGCGTGGCGCACAACGGCCCGAAAGTAATGCTGATGAACGGTTATTCATCGTCGGGCGGTGATGCTTTTCCTTATTACTTCCGCAAAAAAGGACTTGGACAACTGATCGGGACCCGGACATGGGGAGGACTGGTTGGCATGTCGGGAAATGCAGGATTGGTTGACGGCGGTTACATTGCTGTTCCGCGATTTGGTATTTACGACGAAAACGAAGAGTGGATCATCGAAGGTATTGGTGTTTATCCCGATATTGAAGTGGTTGACCGCCCCGAACAACTGGCAAAAGGAATTGACCCTTGCATCGAAAAAGCGGTGGAAGTGTTGCTGAAACAACTTCAGGAAAACCCTGTTAAAAAGGTGAACTCCCCTACTCCACCCGACCGTTCGAAGTGGAATGAACAGATGGAGTAAAAAGTAGCCCATCCCCTGCCCTTCCCCAAGGGAAGGGAGCAAAACAAAAACCAGGTAGTGCAATACATTACCTGGTTTTTTACAATTGGGTTTGAGGTATTTATGAAAATAATACTCTTCACTTTTGGTAGGGTTATTACTGATGCATTCTGAAATTTACCAAAATTTCTATTTTTTACAAATGATTTGATCAAGGTATTTGCCAAATTCTTCTGCATTAAAATCCCTGCTTCGCCATGCAATGTATAAATCAGGACGAACAAGATAACATCCTTCATATTCAAGCCCAAAGCTTTTAAACAGATGCTGAGTTCCGGGTTCGTAGGAAATGTATTTTACTGAAATAACTTCGCTGTATTTTTCCAAAACCAAACGAAAAGGTTCGGGCAAAATTTGTTTTCCGAAAACGAAAAGATGATAGGTTATAGAATCCAGACCATCGTAAATAGAGCAGGTTTTGCCGCCCATTTCATAAACGAAATGAGGCAGCCGCTCTCCGGGTTTTGGCGCGTGAGCCGGAAAATTTTCCAATGAATCGAGCGTCAAATTTTGTTTGTATTTTATGCCGATTCCTGAAATTGAAGTAAAAATCCGGTTGCGAAGTTCTGTACTATTTTTAAACTTTCGCAAAAAAACGGGCAATAGTACCGGAGCAAGTTTCAAACGCAGAAACCTTACCAGCATTGAATTGGAAGTTATAAACGAATACGCAAAATCGGTAGATCGGATAATTTTTTGCGCCAAAGGCCGGCGTTCCTCCTGATAGCTTTCCAAAATCTTTTCAGATGCTTTTCCGCAGATGTAAAAAGCCAGCTTCCAGGCCAGATTGTGCGCATCCTGAAGGCCGGTATTCATGCCCTGAGCGCCAACCGGACTATGAACATGGGCCGCATCGCCAACCAAAAAGCAGCGGTTTTGCCTGAAAGTTTCGGCACAGCGCGAGTGCGACCGAAACACGGAAAACCATTGCGGATTCCGAAGTTTTATTCCTGAATGAATATCGCAGTAAAAGAAATTGCTGACATCGTCGAATCCAACCTGTTCTTTCCGTTGAATTACCGGAATCAGGCCATCTACCCGCCAGCGATTTTCGGTCAAAGGGAAAAATCCGGCCGTGTGGGTGGTTGTAAATGAAAAGAAAATTTCGTTGGAATGAAAAGGCAATTGAGCCTCGCAGTCGGTAATAAAAAGTCGGGCAAGGTGCGTTTTTCCCGGAAAAGGAATATTCAGTTTTGTCCGCACAAAGCTGTTGTTTCCATCAGCGCCAATCAAAAATTTTGATTTTACAATTTCAACCGTTCCATCCGGTTTTTGCATTTCCGACGTAACCAAATCTTTTTCAGGAGCAAAATTTACAAGTGTTGTATTATTTTCAACAGAATTTCCATGATCGTTCAGAAATCCGGCCAGCAGGTTTTCAGTTTGCCATTGTTCGATCATCAAAAGGAAAGGGAAACGGGATAAATCCTTTCCCAAATCGCTGATA
>JAUYTA010000348.1 GCA_030695265.1 Bacteroidota bacterium | reverse complement strand
CTCTCAACACCCAGGGCAAATCAGGCAGTGATAGATTTATGTGCCTTGTTAAACCAAACAGAAACCCATTTCCCACTCACAAATTTAAAGCTCGTTTACGAAACAGTCGCGCTTTAATCTGCGATAGTATTGGATGTCTGATGTTATTGACTTCTATCTATTTTGGATGGGTTCTGCCTGGTATCGAAGATATCCGTAATTTCAATTCGACTTTCAGATTCATTTAACCAATACAGGACTTTGTAATTTTTGCAAACCAAATAGCGGAATTCTTCTTTTCTGTTGAGTAAAAGTTTTTCTTTTTGTCCAATATTTGGCTGTTCCTTTAATTTTAGAACTGCCTTGGTAATTTCAAGTACTAACTTCCTGGCAATTCTCAAACTTGCAGTTTCTTTGTAGTAGTCGAAAATCTGATGGAGTTCATTTTTTGAAAAGTCTGTCCAGTAAATCTTTAACCCCATCCTTCGATTTCTTTTATGAGTTCGTCAATGCTGGTTAGTTTGTCATTTTCTGAATCAAGCATCGATTGGTCGATTCTTTTGTAGAACTCATCTAAAGTCATTGGTTGGAAGTCTTTTTCATTACTTCTAATCTTTTCCTTTTTAAGCATCTTTTCAAAACGATCAACAATATCCTCACTTTGAATATTGAGAAATTCTTTCACAAAAGTCAATTTTCGAGTCTGTAAATCCATTTTCTTTTTTTCGTAAAGTTACAATTTCTCAATAAAAGAAGTATTAAATTTTACACTTTCACTTTTGCCCGGTACAATCCTTCATGTGTTTGTTTTATCAAATCAATCAGCGGAATGTCCGCCGGACATCGGGTTAAATCCACTTTTTGCAAATTTTCTTCGGTTGGGAAATTGCCCGGAAACCAGTGGTCTTTTTCCTGAAACATGTTGTAGCGGTAAAGTCCAAAATCCTTCATATCGTAGCATTTCCACAGTGTCCGAAATCTCAGTATTTCAGGAATATTTAATCCTGAAGGATCGTTTTCCATGCAATATGGATCGAACCCGGCAAATGGATCGAGTAGTTTTTGGTCGTCCATCAGTTGTTTGATTTTGGCATCTTCAGGAGAAAATGGAGCCGGGGCCGGAAAAATGCCGTTAATGTGATCGAACTGAGCAGTTACCGGAAGCCCAAATGTCAACGTGTGAATGGCCGAATGGCTCAGGCAAAATCGGGCATTAAAATGAATGGGGTGAAGTGGTGCGGTTAATTCCTTCAGTTTTTGTGGTGGGTTGAACAACTGTCCGCCTTTGTCGTTGGGAGAGATAATAAATACTCCCATGTCTTTGGTTTCGGCCAGATCGATGGCCGCTTTGTTGCGCTGGAAAAAATAGTAATAGTGCAGGTTTACAAAGTCGAACAAATCGGTTTCGATGGCTTTAAGAATCACTTCGAGCGGAGCGTGTGTGCTGAACCCAATGTGCCCGATAATTCCTTCTTCTTTCATTTTCAGCAACTCTTCAACCGAACCTCCTTTGACACAAGCCAGTTCCAATATTTCCAAGGTATTGATTCCGTGCCACGCATAGAAATCAATATAGTCGGTTTTCAGTGCTTTTAGTTGGAGGGTAACCAGTTTTCGGGTTTCTTCGGCAGTTTTCGGATTCCCTTTGGTCATTAAAAAGTACGAATCGCGTTTGATTTTGAGTTCATCATTCAGAACCCTTCCGTACGCATGTTCGCTTTTTCCATATCCGTAGGCGGTTTCGATCAGGTTAATGCCTTGTGCCAGCGATTTTTCAACGGTGTCGCGACATTGATCGAGGGTATCTTGCGGGATAAGTTCACGGGGCTCTTGTCCTGTATGTTTAAAACGCATACCGCCCAAAGTAATCACACTCACCATTTTATTGGTCTTGCCAAAACGGCGGTACTCCATTTTGGGCTTGTAAATCGAAAAAGTCTTGAAATCCATAACGGATATCTGTGTTGCGCCTGCGGCAGGGCTTTTGTGCTTGTTTGTTGTTAGCCGTTCGCTCTTTTTAGTCATGATTAATCCGTTTTATGGTGCAATCATATACATCACCATCACGTAGAGGAATAATAGAAGTTTGCTCGTGAAATAAATCTTGAAATTTTTCAGGTGCTTCTGTATGAATAGGTATAATGCCACATTTGGGTTTAACTGTTTCAAAAACTGTCTTTAATGTTTCCAAATCAGCATGCCCACTTGTGTGCTTATACTCAATTCTATATGGTTCCAAGAAATTGTATAACGATTTGTTAAAAGCAGGTTTATTGCAATCCAAATATCCGTTCCACATTGAATAATATATTTTTGAGTCGTTTGATTTAGTATAATCGTCTAAAAGTGGTTTAAATGCATCAGCTGAACGAATAAGCATACAGAACCCATTTTTATCTAAAAACGGTTTTAGATTTCCATTAAAGGAAAAAGGATTCTGTCCTTGACGTTTCAACTCAAAGAAACGACCTACAGAACTTGTTGTTTGGTAGTAATCTATGTCGTAAAATGTAGTGTATTGCTTATGATTTTCGGAAACTATTTTTAGAATATCCGTCTGATAACTATCGCAAACAAAACAACGTTTTGCATTTTTTGAAGCGTGGTACAATGCGAATATTCTGTCTATGTTAGTAGAAGAAACAAAAACAAAGTTGTATTTGTTTTTTCTAAATTGCATTTCAAAATCTTTTTGTAATTCTTGCTCCGTTTGCATAGTCGCATTCGGACGTAGAATATTTGAACCTTCAGAAATTATGTAATCAATGTTTTTGGCATAGCTTTTTAGCGTTGGAATTAGTCCTTTACTTCTAAACCCGTGTCCGCGAAAATCGCCCGTGTGAAGTATTCGTTGATTATCCGCTTCGATAATAAACATATAGGCATCAAAAGCGGAATGGTCAATTAGCAATGGAGTAACTATAATTTCTCCGACTTTTACTTTTTGCAATTGCTTAAAAGTGTTGATTGTCTTAATACGTTCAACAATTCTTTTATGTTTTTCAGATTCGTGTGGGTCTGGAATATGAGATAATCTGCTTTCAAGACAATTAAAAATTTCGAGTGCCGTTTTTCCAACGTAAATTGGCAAATCAGCGACCGTGTCGCAAATTTTTCCGATATGGTCGCCGTGGTAGTGAGTTATGAATAACGCACTTTTTGAAACATCACCACAAGTTAATCCATCAATCGGTTGTAATTCTTTATTTTCGGTTCCAGGCAACTGCTCACCAAAGTCAATAAAAATCTTATAACCGCCACTTTCAATCTCGGTTATACAGCCTCCTATTTGATTTGTCCCTCTATGTATTGTTAGTTTCATTCAGGTATAATTTTCACATCGTAGCCACCATCAATTATGTCTGTAATTCTTAAACTTTTAAGCGTTTCTTTAGAAAATAAAAATGTAGTGTAAAATTTATTGTCTTTTCTTGTTATGTCTCCAAACTTACTTTCAACACTATCTTTCGTTGTTAATTTTTTACAACCCCAACGTTTATCATTAAAAAGATACCCTGCCATTGTTTGTTTAGGAGTGCTTGCATTTTCTTTTTCAGCATTATTATCCAATGTAATAAAATAAAATTCAGGGGATAATACATCTTTCTCTGAAGGTAATTCAAACGGCACATCTAGACCAAGCTCAATTTGACTTTTAATAATTTCAATAATTTCTTCTTTTAAATGTCCTTGAAAATAATCTTTGTCGCAAAATTTTGTAAAATCCTCAACATGTTTATATATACCACTTTCGCCACCTATTGCACCACTACCATATTTTAACTCTATTAAGGCAACCTTATGTGGTTTTGCTTTGGAAAGTGCAATAATGTCAAATCGGCCATTAAAATCGGCTTCTTTTTTCTCTTGTTTATTGCTAAATTGTTTAACATATTCAACGTCAACACAGAACCAGTTTGATTCTTTATTGTTATTGTTCAATAGAACCAACTTAGATTGGGCTTTTTTTTCTGGAGTTACTTTAGCATTGCTGTGTTTTTTAATTACTTCGTACTGTTTGCAAATTTCAATTTGCTCGATTTTATATCGTTTTCCTTTCTCTTTGCTGTTATAATGATTTCCATCTAAGTAATACTTGTCTATTTCGCAAACAATTTTTCTGTCTCGTTTTTTGTATTCAATCTTGTCAATGCTATCACAGTTGTAATATAAATTCAGATAATTATTCCTTACACCAATAAACAATTCATCTTTATGTTCTCCATAAAGTTTATAAAGTTCGCTTTGTTTGAATGCTGCCGCAAAGTCTTTAGTTATCCCTCGGGTTATTTTCTTTTTTGTTATTGTTTCT
The DNA here is from genome assembly GCA_030695265.1 of Bacteroidota bacterium. Taxonomy (GTDB): domain Bacteria; phylum Bacteroidota; class Bacteroidia; order Bacteroidales; family Prolixibacteraceae; genus Aquipluma. The sequence continues at coordinate 3,625 of JAUYTA010000348.1, read as the reverse complement.
TTCATTTCGTTTCTTTCAGTTTAACTATTTGTCAATTTTCAGTGCACTTATAGAGTTACGACCAACACCCGAATATGCGTAAATTGTGTTTCATTTCTGGAAAATTCTGTTGAGTAAAGAGACTGATGTTATTTGATTGAACAAAACATAACCGACCAATCTTACAAATTTAGGGTAATAGTTTCGGAAATCCTACTTATCCACTTCTGGTAAATTGTTCGAGGGCTTTAAAAACCTGTTTTGTACTTTGAAAGATTACCAACGGCGAAACGCCAGCTTATATCTGGCAATTACCAGCCCATAAAACGAATACCAATTCCTGAAATCAGAATTAAACATCCGGCTATCATGTGCATGTATTTTTCGACCTGCTTAAAACGGATGAGCGAAGTACCTGTGTAACCTACAAAAACGGTCAGCAGCATGGTGGCAATGGTAGCAATTCCGAAGAGCGTGGAAACTGCAAATACCCCAAACCAATTGTGTTCCGATGCGGGGAAAATCAACAGCGGAATCAGTACCTCACAAGGCCCAAAAACAAAAATCAGGAACAAGATCCACGGCGTGAGTTTAGTGGTATCTTCCTTCACTTCTTCGGCTTCGGTCGTTGGTAAATGCCGGTATTTTCGAATCGATTTTGGAATCAGAAACTTGGGCAAATGCAGGTGATGTCCATTTTTCAGGTACTGAAATATTCCGTAAACGGTGTAAAAAAATCCAAAAACAATGAGCATCCAGGCCACCAAATTGCCCCGGGTTGCTTCAATCAATTCAAGTTTACTCAGGCTGATCCCAAGCGCGACACCGGCAATACCAAGAATTACTGATCCGGCAATATGGCCAACGCCGGAGAAAGCGGTTATCCACAATGTTTTGGAGAGCGACCATTTACGCGCCCTGCTCAACACAATAAAAGGCAAATAGTGGTCGGGACCCAGCAGGGTGTGAATAAAACCCAGTGATATCGCCGTGATCAGAAGTAATTGTAATTCGTTCATCGTATTATAGCTTATTGATGAGGGAAGCCTGGCAGGCCGCCCCGAATCCGTTATCAATATTAACTACTGAAATTCCGCTGGCACAGCTGTTCAGCATCGAAAGCAAAGCCGATAAACCCTGAAAATTTGCCCCGTAGCCAATGCTTGTCGGAACACCGATTACCGGTTTGTCAACCAGTCCGCCAACCACACTGCCCAAAGCGCCTTCCATTCCGGCCACCACAATAATTACACGCGCACCACGGATAATATCCAGCTTATGAAAAAGCCTGTGAATTCCGGCAACGCCCACATCGTAAATGGTTTTCACTTCGTTTCCCAGAAAACGCGCAGTTTCAGCAGCCTCTTCGGCCACCGGCATGTCTGATGTTCCTGCTGCAACTACTGCAATATATCCTTTTGTATTTTGAACTATCTGATGCTTGTAACTGATCGTTCGCGCCAGTTCGTTGAATTCGGCATTCGGGATTACCTCTTTTACAGCAGCATACATTTCGGGAGTTACCCGTGTTGCCAGTACATCAATACCTTTTTGGTACATCCGTTCGGCAATTCGTTTTACCTGTTCGGTGGTTTTTCCGGAAGCGTAAATCATTTCGGGCAATCCTGTGCGGTGCAAACGGTCGGTATCGATGGTCGCAAAACCCATTTCTTCAATTCCATGGTTCGACACCATTTGCAATGCTTCGGGCAAATCCAGCTCGCCTTGCTTATATTTTTCGAATATGTCGGTAAGTGTCATATTATAGATTTCTGGCAACTTCACGTTCAACTTCTTCAATGCCTATTTTTTCCTGAAGGGCAATTGCCCTGCAATCATCAAATTCGGGTTTCGACCGAACCACTTTTCCTTCAAAAATGCTCTGTTTAACCTTCACGTTTCCAAATTTGGTGTTCACTACTATTTCTACCCTCGACAATACACTCTTTTTTACAGAATACTCCCGCAGTCCGATGGTAGTGCTGTGGGTAAAAATGATGTGTTTCATTTTCTGCGCTTTTTCAGGAGCACACAAAACGCTTAACTGGTTGGCAGGCCGCGATTTCTTCATGATAACCGGAACCAGCCAGGCATCGCCGGCGCCGGCATTGAACAGTTGTTCCAGTACAAAATCGTATCGCTCAGGATTCATATCGTCGATGTTGCATTCCAGCACGGTGGCAACTTCTTCTTTCACATCGCTAACTGCAGTTTCTGTTTCTGAAAGGAACACACGCAAAACATTCGGTACCTCCGAAACATCGCGGTGACCAATTCCATAAGCCGTTTTTGTAATCGGAAAGTTGATTTGTTCGGTAAACTCATCGACGGTTGCCACTAAAATGGCAGCACCGGTTGGCGTGGTTGCTTCGTGCTGAACCAAGCCCAATTTAACCGGAACATTTTCCACGATCAATGCGGTTGCAGGAGCCGGAACAGGCATAATTCCGTGGGCGCATTTTACTGTTCCTCCGCCCAATTGAATGGGGGATGAAAGGACTTTATCGACTTTCAGGAAATCAAGACAAATGGCTGCGCCTACAATATCGGCAATAGAATCGAGTGCGCCCACTTCATGAAAATGAACACGTTCCACTGCAATCGAATGGACCTTTGCTTCGGCAAAAGCGATGAGTTTGAATATCTTCAGCGAGTTGGCTTTCACTGCTTCGGAAAGTGTGCTGTTATTGATGATTTCTTCTACATGGCGCAGGTGGCGGTGCTTTTCGTTGTCGGGATTTTCCACAATCACTTCTGCTTTTGTGCCCGAAATACCCCGTCGAAGGTCTTTGGTAATTTCAAGGTGAAACCCTTCGATGTTCAGTTTCCGAAGTTCGTTTTCCAGATAATCAGCATCAACGCCAAGGTCGATCAACGCTCCAAGGTTCATGTCGCCGCTGATTCCGGCGAAACAATCGTAATATAATATTTTCATATACTCTAATTATTTTAACCACATAGGCACATAGAAAACATAGTTATTGTTTTTCTATGTGAACTATGTGTCTATGTGGTCATTTTTCAGTTTATCTTTTTAAAGTGTTTAGTACCCGGTTCATTTTTCCTGAAACCAATCCTTCCTGATCAATTTCGCAATGTTCGAACCCAAGTGCGGTGATTTTCTGAACAACTTCATTCTGAACCATGCGCAGTTTGGTCAAATCTTCTTTGTGAACTTCAATTTTGCCATACGTTCCGTAATGCCGCACCCGTACATCGGCAAAACCATAACTGTTTAAAATTTCTTCGGCATCTTCAATCTGTCGTAGTTTTTTAAGTGTAACCGATTGGTTGTAAGGTATCCGTGAACTGAGGCAAGGGCTTGCAGGTTTGTCCCAGTTGGGCAATTGAAAGTATTTCGCGATCTGACGTATTTCTTCTTTCGAAATCCGGCAATCGACCATTGGAGATTGCACCTCAAATTTTTTCGCGGCATCGATACCCGGACGGTAATCGCCCAAATCGTCGGCATTGGTTCCGCTCAGCACTTCGAATCCCCGATATTTTTCGCAGATTTCGGTTAAATCGTGGAACAAATGTTCCTTGCAAAAAAAGCAGCGGTTGATTGGATTCTGGTTGTAGCGTTCATCTTCAAGCTCTTTGGTAACAATCACTTCCAGCTGAATATCGAACTGTTTACAAAAAT
>JAUYTA010000785.1 GCA_030695265.1 Bacteroidota bacterium | reverse complement strand
TGCCTACACAACCGAAATAGCAACAAACTTTAACAAAACAATTGCGGCTTCTATTCTTAGCAAATTAATCCTTGCCACACTTTCTTTGTTTTTTGCAATTTATATTGGTTTTTATATCTCAAGGCTTATCACAGTGCCGCTTTTAAAAGGCATCGAATTTGCCCGGAAAATGGCCAAAGGCGATTTGACTGCCGAAATTGACGTCAATCAGAAAGACGAAATAGGGCTGCTTGCATACAATCTGCAAATGATGGGAACTCACATTAGGGACGTGATTAGCTATGTATCTTCAACTGCCGATAACCTTGCATCGGCAAGTCTCGAATTGAGTTCAACTTCGCAGTTTGTTTCGCAGGGTGCTTCTGAACAGGCATCGGCTGCCGAAGAGGTTTCGGCAGCTATTGAAGAAATGGCTGCCAACATTCAGCAAAACAAGGAAAATGCAAAACAGACAGAACACATTGCAGCAAAGGCTGAAACTGATATTTGCACAGGGAGCGATAAAGTAACCAGGACCGTGATTGCCATGCGAGACATTGCCGACAGAATATCAATCATTGGCGACATTGCATTTCAAACAAATATTCTTGCCCTCAATGCCGCCGTTGAAGCTGCCAGGGCAGGTGAACACGGGCGCGGTTTTGGGGTGGTGGCTTCTGAAGTTGGCAAACTGGCCGAACGAAGCAAACTTGCAGCTACCGAAATTGACAAGCTTACCAAATCAAGTGTTTTCAATGCTGAAGAAGCCGGAAAACTAATGAATGAAATCGTTCCTGATATTCAGAAAACATCGCGGCTAATTCATGAAATATCAGCGGCCAATCTGGAGCAAAGTTCGGGCGCCGATCAGATTAATATGGCCATTCAGCAATTGAACATGGTAACACAGCAAAATGCGGCCACATCAGAAGAACTGTCAACCAATGCCGTTGAATTGTCGGCTCAGGCAGAACAACTTAAGGAAACCATTTCATTCTTTAAAATAGGTAACTCAGAAAGTGAAACTTTTCCGAAAAAAAAGCCTGTAAAACCTCAGCCGCCGAAACGAAATGTTATTCCTGAAAATAAAAAAAAGGTGGTAATCGATCTTGAACTTCCGGATAGTTCTGACGATGAATTTGAACGCTTTTAAACTTTAAAGGTGAAATCGGAAATTATTCAGATATCGGATGACTTGTTCCTGAAACTGGGGAAAATGCTCACGGAAAGGTATGGGATAAAAATGTCCATCGAGAAGAAGATCATGTTTCAGAGTAGGTTACAAAAACGCTTGCGCGAACTGAATATGATTTCATTCGATGAATATGCCATCAGATTATTGGATTCAAATGTAGGAACTGAAGAATTTTCGGTTTTGGCCGATTTTATTTCAACCAACAAAACAGAATTTTTCAGGGAAAGTGCGCATTTCGATTTTCTGACAGATATAATACTTCCTCAATTTCAGAAACAAATGCCGAATTACAGAATTTCGCAAATGAAGATCTGGAGTGCGGGCTGTTCAAGCGGTCAGGAAGCTTATTCAATAGCAGTTACAATTGAAGAATTCATTCGTACTTCAGGCTGTAATTTGAGCTATTTTATTACTGCAACCGATATTTCGACCCGGATGCTTAAAGCGGCCAAAGAAGCCATTTACCCGATGGCGCAGGTTGATGATATTTTACTGGATTGGAAACGTAAATATTTTTTAAAAAGCAAGAACCCGAATGATCAAAAAGTTCGGCTTG
>JAUYTA010000754.1 GCA_030695265.1 Bacteroidota bacterium | reverse complement strand
GCTGGAAAAAAGCCAAGCCCGAATACCTCGTAAAAGTGGGTGAAGCCGAAGATGATATACTTTCCTACATTCAAATTCATCCTCCAAAATTGGTGGTGATGGGCATTCGTGGTGGCGATGCCAAATCGGGCGATATCATCGGATCGACTACGGCCGGAGTAATTTTTAATTCAAAAGTGCCTGTATTAACCATTCCTGAAACAACTCCTGATAATTGGCTGCAGAATTTCGGCAGAATAGTGTATGCCACTAATTTTGAGCCATGCGATTTTATTGCTGTTGACAGATTGGTGAAGTTAATGACTCCATTCAAGCCCAAAGTGATTTGTTTGCACATTGACCAGGGAAATAACCACGGTTTGGGGGAAGCCCGGCTCGAAGGTCTGAAAGATGCCTTGTGTGAAAAATATCCCGATTCGGATATTGAATGCAAGTTGATTCACAACAAGAACCTGCCCGAGGCAATAGATCATTTTATTCAGGAGAATCAAATTGATGTTCTTGCCCTGACCACACATCGGAGAAATATGTTTACCATGCTGTTTAATCCAAGCATTGCCCGTAAACTGGTGTTACATACCCGCACCCCTTTGCTAATTTTTCATGCAACACAATAACCGTGAAGCGCATACTTCCGGAAACAAAAATCCCCGCCACTTTCGATGTGACGGGGATTTTTAATTCCGAAGAAAACGAAATTACATAATTAGCATTGCATCTCCATAAGTTCCAAAGCGGTATTGTTCTTTGATCGCTTCCTTGTATGCTTTCATTAAATTGTCGTAACCGGCAAATCCGGCAGCCATCATCAGTAGAGTTGAAAGTGGAAGGTGAAAGTTGGTGATCATTCGGTTGGCCACACTAAACTCGTATGGAGGGAAAATAAATTTGTTGGTCCAGCCTTCAAAAGGTTTTAACTGCCCCTGTGTTGAAACCGAACTTTCGACAGCACGCATTACAGTTGTACCAACGGCACAAATATTCTTACGGGCTTCTTTTGCCGAATTTACAATGTTACAGGACTCTTCAGAAATCCAGATTTGCTCCGAATCCATTTTGTGTTTGGTCAGATCTTCAACATCGACGCTACGGAAATTTCCAAGACCAACATGTAAAGTTATATAACTAAAGTTTACGCCTGAAATTTCCAGTCGTTTCATCAGTTCACGGCTGAAGTGCAGACCTGCGGTTGGTGCGGCAACAGCGCCTTCGTGTTTTGCAAAAATGGTTTGGTAACGATCTTTGTCGTCAGGTTGAACCGAACGTTTGATAAATTTTGGTAGCGGTGTTTCGCACAAACCGTAAAGAGTTTTCTTTAATTCATCATACGGTCCATCAAACAAA
>JAUYTA010000747.1 GCA_030695265.1 Bacteroidota bacterium | reverse complement strand
GGTCCAACCATCTCTGACGACATCAAGAAAGATGCTGCAATCTCTATCTTCTTTGCACTGGTCATAATCTTCCTTTACATTCTGATCCGTTTCCGTAACTGGCAGTATGGCTTAGGTGGTTTGGTTTCACTTACCCATGATACAATTATCACACTTGGTGTATTCTCATTGTTCGCAGGAGTGTTACCTTTCTCGCTGGAGATTGACCAGGCGTTTATTGCAGCAATCCTGACCGTGATCGGATACTCCATCAACGATACAGTAATCGTTTATGACCGTGTACGTGAATACCTTCACCTGTATCCAAAGCGTAAACTTGACGACAATATGAACCATGCGATGAACTCAACACTTCGCCGTACTTTCAGTACCTCGCTGAGTACACTGGTGGTACTGATCGCAATCTTTATGTTTGGGGGCACATCCATTCAGGGTTTCACCTTCGCTCTTCTTGTAGGTATTGGCGTTGGAACATATTCATCCATATTTGTTGCAACTCCTATTGTGTACGATGCACTTAGTAAAATTAAAAAAGCTGACAGAGCATAAGATAAAATCTTATTAATACTCCTGAAGCAGGAATTTCAAAAGTCAAGCGACGGATGGAATTCCTGCTTCTTTTTTGTGTGAAATTCCTTAACGGAACAATCATTCTTACACATGTACAACCGTTGTTCTCTACAAGTTTGTATATTTGCTGAAATTTTAAAAATGGTCAACCATTTAATTTATTTTTATTATGGGTGGAAGTGAGATTGTACTAATCATTTTTGTTGCCTTGTTATTTTTTGGGTCGAAAGCCATTCCTGATATTGCAAAAACTTTGGGTAAAGCCATGCGCGAATTTCAGAAAGCTACCAACGAAATTAAACGTGAAATCAACGACGCCGGAGGAGGCATTGGCGACGATATCCGCGATATAAAGTCAACCATTCAGGGAGCACGAACTGACATTGAAGACGGTATCAAAAAACATACAAGCGAGATAAAAAGTGATATTCAGGAAATAAAAGCCGATGTGCAAAAAAGTACTGATACTATCACTACTGAAGTTAAAAAAGAAACCGACAACATCACTACTGTGATCAATGATGAAGTTAAAACCGTAAACGATTGATCAGGGTCGAAAATATAAAAAAATCGTTTGGTCAACTTCAGGTTCTGAAAGGAATTGACCTGAAAGTTCCAACCGGCAAACTTTATTCGATCGTTGGTCCCAGCGGCGCCGGAAAAACCACCCTTCTTCAGATCATTGGTTCGTTAAGCCAACCCGACTCCGGAAAAGTTTTCATCAACAATCAAAATATTTCGGCAATGAACGAGTGGCAACTTGCCGACTTCAGAAACCGTCGTATCGGATTTGTTTTTCAGTTTCACTATTTATTGCCTGAATTTTCGGCCCTCGAAAATGTATGCATCCCGGCCTTTATCGCGAAAACTCCGAAAAAGGAAGCTGAAGCAAAAGCACGTGAATACCTCGAATTTCTGGGTCTGTCGCACCGGCTTAACCACAAACCCGGTGAACTGTCGGGAGGAGAACGCCAACGTGTGGCAGTCGCACGGGCGCTCATCAACAATCCGTCGGTAATACTGGCCGACGAACCTTCAGGAAACCTTGACACAAAAAACCGCGAAGACCTGCACGAATTGTTTTTTACCCTCCGCGACAAGTTTAAACAAACACTTGTGATTGTAACCCACGATGAAAGTTTTGCTGCACAAAGCGATGCCATTATCAGGATGAAAGATGGATTGATCGAGGATTAAGAAAGTGTTCAGTGTTCAGTCACAGTTTACAGTGTTCAGTCACAATGTCCAGTAGGCAGTCGACAAACTTGAATCCTGAAACTAATTATCTCATTGATGAAAAATTAAGATTGAAAAAAATATCCAATACTCAATATCAAATATCCAATATCCAAAGTTACGCTCCAACCTGGAACTTGGAATTTGGAACCTGGAACTTTGCAGATATCCATTCATTTTTAGATCAGAAATACCTTTCGTTCAATCACCCTGCTTTTATTGAAACCGACCCGATTCAGGTTCCTGCCCT
>JAUYTA010000714.1 GCA_030695265.1 Bacteroidota bacterium | reverse complement strand
GCCGGGTAACGACGTTCCAGATAATAGTCGCGGTTTTCTTCTGCGATTTGTGTAGCTTTTAATTTTCCTGAACGGATGGCTTCAGCATCTTCCTTCTTTTTGGGAACCCAGATACGGCCATCGTTACGCAACGATTCCGACATCAAAGTCAGCTTGCTCTGTGATTCGCCATGAACAGGAATACAGGTCGGGTGAATTTGTGCCATACAAGGGTTGGCAAACATTGCACCTTTTTGGTAAGCTTTAATCAAAGCCGATCCGTTTGATCCCATCGCGTTGGTCGATAGGAAGAAGGCATTTCCGTAGCCACCTGTTGCCAACACAACTGCATGCCCGAAATGGCGCTGCAACTCTCCGGTAACCAAATCGCGGGAAATGATTCCACGGGCTTTTCCGTCAACAAGAACAATCTCAACCAATTCTGTTCGGGTGTACATGGTTACTGTGCCTAAATTCACCTGGCGCATCAATGCCTGGTAAGCTCCAAGCAGCAACTGCTGACCGGTTTGTCCTTTGGCATAAAAAGTACGGCTTACCTGTGCTCCGCCGAAAGAACGGTTATCGAGCAAACCGCCGTATTCGCGTGCAAATGGAACACCTTGCGCCACACATTGGTCGATGATGTCGTTGCTAACTTCGGCCAAACGGTGAACGTTGGCTTCGCGCGAACGGTAATCTCCTCCTTTGATGGTATCATAAAACAGACGAAATACAGAATCGCCGTCGTTTGGATAGTTTTTCGCAGCGTTGATACCACCCTGAGCTGCAATTGAATGTGCCCGACGTGGAGAATCCTGAATTGCAAAGTTTTTAACATTGAAGCCCATCTCGCCAAGCGAAGCAGCAGCCGAAGCTCCAGCCAACCCTGTGCCGATGATGATTACATCCAGTTTACGTTTATTGGAAGGATTCACCAGTTTCTGGTGATCTTTATAATTGGTCCATTTTTGAGCCAGTGGCCCTTCAGGAATCCTTGCGTTTATTTTACTCATGTTTCAGATATTTAAAGAATTAGAAAAACAGGTATTGCGCCAATGCAATTACAGTGAAACCACCACCAAGGATTATGGCAACAACATTACTGATTACCCGCAGGCGCGGCATCCATATTGGATTATTCCAGCCGATGGTTTGGAACGAAGACCAGAACCCATGTGCAAGGTGAAATGCAAGCGCAACAGAACCAACAATATACAGAAGGACAAGTGGCAGGCTTCGGAATGTTTCGTTTACCAAAGCATAAGCATTTTCGCCGGTTGCCATCGATCCGAAAAATGGAAATTCAACTTCGCCACCTTCCCAGGCAATGTAACCTTTCATCTTCATGTAGAAGTTGAAGATGTGGACAATCAGGAATGCTAAAATCGCAATACCCAAAGGCAACATATTCAGAGAAGCCCATTCAACACCGGTAGTCTTTTTCCCCGAAGCGTATGCTTGCGGGCCGCGTGCTTTCATGTTCTGAAGGGTCAGAATTAATGAGTAAACGATGTGTACCACAAATCCCAAAGCCAGGGTAGGCTCAATGATTTTGATCAATGGATTTGTTCCCATAAAATGTACCCCTGCATTAAATAATTGACCTGTTTCAAATCCCATGCAGCCATCAAGGAGCAGGAACGAATTCAGGATTAAATGCACAATGAGGAACAAAATCAGGAACAAACCTGAAACGCTCATCAGGAGTTTCCGTCCAATAGAGGCAGTCAGTAAATTGCTCATAGAATAACAGATTTTTATTTTAATTATAAATTCAATTTTAATTCGCCCGACAAAAGTAGGGTTAACAAGCATCACATACAATAAAATGCTGTGTAAAATAACTAATTTATAATGTTTCTAAGCATGAATGGTAATGATTGAAGCGTTGAATTTATACAATGTTAAAATTCTGCCAGACGGAACAAAATCAGATTGCCTGAAAAATATGTTCGATGCTTTTGCATAAACGGCATATTTGCATATTTTTGCAGCGGTTAAAAAAACAGACACAAGATATCAGACACAAGACACAAGATTAAATAAGGTTCCATAGTTCAACGGATAGAATAGCGGTTTCCTAAACCGTAGATCCGGGTTCGATTCCCGGTGGGACTACAAAACAAGAAAAGTCATTGAATTTCAATGACTTTTCTTGTTTTATGGTAATTTGCTCATTCCGATTTATATCCTTTGGTTTTGGCTTTGACAATATCTTCAACGGTACGCTTACTTGAAGGACCATCCCATCCCTTAGCAATTTCAGCACGTAACTCCTCTAACACTTTACTACGGTACAATTCATGCAAACGCAGAGCATCACGGACTAATTCGCTGGCGTTCTGGTAATCTCCACTTGATATTTGTGCCGCAATGTACTTTTCTTGTTTTTCTGTAAAACTTACGTTCATGGTTTTATATCCTTTATTCTGTAAGCATGTAAAAATATCAAATTTGTCTATATTTAGCAAATATGGACATAAAAGGACTCGAAGTTGTTGGAACAAATTTCACATCTGCCATAAATTGAAATTCCCCTTTAAACTTCTTAACTGAAATTATTCTGGTTTTTAGAAACCATTCAACTACATTTGACTCCTTATAAAACACTATTTAAGACTGATTACTAACTATAGCAATAACTTAAATGAAGCGAATTGGATGGATACTTGTTGTTTTGATGATCGTTGGGATGACAAATTGCAAAAAAAATACTGAGGTAGTTGAACCAGGAGTAGATATTAACAAAAGTATCGTTATCAACGAGTTGCTGCCTAAAAATACAAAATATGGCTCCGATCAGAATGGCCAGTTCG